>CAYJFC010000010.1:0-43653 GCA_964369625.1 uncultured Muribaculaceae bacterium | reverse complement strand
TGTTCACTAGTACCAATTAAATATAAATCTTCATTTTCAATTTTATACATCATTGCTTCCATTTCTTCAAAAGAAATTACTCCAGTTACTACATCACTTCTTATCATAAACGGAGGAATACAGTATGTAAAACCATTATCAATCATAAAATCTCTAGCATATGAAATTATAGCTGAGTGTAGTCTTGCAATATCTCCCATTAAATAATAAAATCCATTACCACTAGTTCTACCAGCTGAGGCTTTATCAAGTCCGTTTAATTTTTCTAAAATATCTGCATGATATGGAATTTCATATGAAGGTATAATATTTTCCCCATATTTTTCAAGTTCTACATTCTCATTATCATCTTTACCTAAAGGAACCGTTTCATCCATTATATTAGGTATAATCATCATTATATCTTTAATTTCTTTAGATAGAGATTCTTCTAAAACTTCTAATGAAGCTATTTTTTCACCGTAACTTGCCACTTCATTTTTTATAGTTTCAGCTTCTTTTATTTTTCCTTCTCGCATTAATAATCCAATTTCAGAACTTTTACTATTTTTAAGTGCTTTTAAATCATCCGCTTCTTTTTTTGTTAATCTAAATTTTATATCTAAATCATATACTTTATCTACAAGTTCTAATTTATGTGTTTGAAATTTATTTTCTATATTTTTTTTTACTAATTCTTTATTTTCTCTAATAATATTTATATCAATCATATTCTCTTCCCTCATGTATATTATAAATCTTTATGTTAAAATATGCAAGAATAGGATTAATATGTTATAATTATGTTATGAAGAGGCAGCTATGAATACAAAAGAAATTTATTTACTAACAGAGATTTTAACAGAAACAAAAAATGCTCTTGATGTATGTGGTAACTTACCATTTAAAAAATCTTTATTAAAATTAAATACCGATATATTTAGTTATATAGTATCATTTATGAATAAAGAAAATAATCCAAATGATTTTAACCAGAAGCAATATACAAATTCTTATAATGCTTTAATTGAGAGTATATTTTTATTACAAACTGATTTTAAATTTCAATTAATTTATTTTAATAAACTTAACGACTTTATTAATAGTTATCTAAATACTGAAAATTTATTACAAAAAAAATAGCAATTTTAATTAATTGCTTTTTTTATTGCTTCATATGGTAATAAAGCACATTTTTTACGATGATTTTGTTTTGATATATCATTATAAACATTTGCTTCTTTTAATAAAGATTCATCGTATTTTTCTTCATTTACCATAGATATAAAATTATTTATAAATTCATTTGCTTCAGAAATAGATTTACCTATTAAATTATTTATCATAATTGATGTTGAAGATATACTTATGGCGCAAGCTTCACCATCAAAAGTGATATCTTTGATAAGATTATCAACAATTTTTACTTTTAAAGTAATATCATCAATACATGTGTCAATTTTACCATTAGATGAAATATATTCTTCATTATTATTTTCTTTTCTATTAATTGGATTTTGATAATGTTTTATAATTATTTCTCTTTTTTCATCTACATTCATTTAAATCATCTCTTCTTCTATTTTGCTTTTATCTTTTAAAAGTTCTACTAAAGTATCTATTTCATTTTCTGTATTATAAAAATATAAACTTACTCTAAGAGTGTTTCTAACTTTTGTAACATCTTTTAAAATTTTAGCACAGTGATTCCCTGCTCTTACACATATATTATATTTGTTTAAATAATAAGCAACGTCTTGTGCAAATATACCATCCACATTAAATGATACTACTGCACTATCTGATTCTAAATTAATAATATCAATGTGAGGAATTTTTATAAGCTGATTTACTAGGTACTTTCGTAAATATGATTCTTTAGTTTCTATTTTATCCATTCCGATATTATTTAAATATTTAATAGCTTCTCCAAATCCTAATACTCCTGCAATGTTCGGCGTCCCAGCTTCTAATCTAAATGGTAATTCTTTTAAATATATTTCATCAGGACTATCAAATGATTCATTCATACCACCGCCTAAATAAATAGGTTTAAGTTCATTTAACAATTCAAATTTACCATATAAAAATCCCACACCTGTTGGACCACACATTTTATGAGCAGAAGCAACAAAAAAATCTACATCTAAATCTCTTACATCTATATTTATATGAGGAATACTTTGTGCGCCATCAACTACTACAAAAATATTATTTTCATGTGCTATTTTACATATTTCTTTTATAGGTCTTAAATCTCCGATTACATTAGTTACATGTGCAAGAGATATAACTTTAGTATTAGGAGTTATCATTTTCAGTACATTTTCTACTGTTACATGGTAATCATCATCAAGAGGAATATATTTTATATTACATCCAGTATTTTTACTTGTTTTAAACCATGGAAGAATCATGGAAGCATGTTCACCTTCAGTTAATAAGACTTCATCATTTTCTTCTAATAAATTTTCAAAAAAACCAGTAGTTATCATATTAATACTTTCAGTGGTACCACTAGTAAAGATTATTTCAGATCTATCTTCTGCATTTATAAAATTTTTTAATGTATTTCTTGCTTCTTCATATAATACATCAACTTTATAAGATATGTCATAATCACCACGATGAGCATTTGCACTATAATTTTCATAATAATTTTTAATGCTATCTATTACACATTTTGGTTTAAAACTTGTAGCTCCGTTGTCAAAATAAATTATATCTTGATCTAACATTGGAAAATCTTCTCTATTCATTATATTCCTTTCCGATAATTTATTATCTTTTATATTTTTAATATATTCACTTTTATATAACACTAATTATAACAAGTGTCTAAAAAGTATGTAATTATGACATAATTGTAGCATAAAAACAAACTTATGTTAAAGGATTTAAAGTTTTTTTATACTGATTTTTTAAATCATCAATTTCATTTTGTAACATTTCTTTAATTAAATCTTCAACAATAATTGAATTTTTAGGATATTTTCTAATTTCAATAATTTCCAGAGCTTTCATAGTATGTGTTTCATTTGATGAAACATATGAAAAATCATCTTCTTCATTTAGTTTATATGGCAAGTAACTTACTACTTTATTATTCATAAAATCATTAATTCTGTAACTATTATAAATTTTATTTTTAACAAAACTTCCATATAATTTATAAAGTTTATCTATTTCTTTTTGAAAATCATTTCTACCTTTCATACATTTAAAAAAACAATCTTTATTTTCAATTAAATAATCAGATATATCACTGCTCTCATAATTACTATTTAATACCTTTATTATTTCATCCATAATATCTTGTACATATATTTTTTTGCGTTCTTTTTTTAATTCAATTGAATCAACTATAGTTAAATTATTACTTTTCTTTATTTCTAAATCTTTATATACTAAATTACTTATATTTATTAACAAATGAGTTGCCATAAATAAATTACTAGGTAAATCTGATGCTTCTAAATTTCTCATTAATATTTTTATTAAATTTGCATATCCATTATTTACATCAGTTTTTCTAATCATAGTAGATTCTAAATACTTACAATTCAATAATATTTCTTTCACATTATCATTTTCTTCAACTTCGCTAAAAATTTGTGTTAAACACATTTCAGCAGATAAAAAATCATCTGCATTTAACTTTGTTACATTTAACACCCTTAAACATTTTGAAATATTTAAAAGTTCAACTTCATCAAATGATGATTTTAAACAAGTTTCTAAAGATGTTTCATTTTTATTAAAATTTTTAGTTAGTAAAATGGATTCATTTATTTCATAATATTTTTTTACATTTTCATTAAATTTTTTTATTGCTTCTACACGAGCCATAAATATTCCTTCTTTCTAAATGTACTTAATATATCACAAAATATACATTGTTGCAAGAAAAAAATCCTTATAGGATTTTAACAACATTTTGGTCCATGAACATTACAAACTACATTTTCTTCACAGCAAGTATAACACGGTTTATAAGTATGTCTATATACATGATGATTTATAACTCTAGTATTACATGGCATTATATGTGATTGCTTAAAAAGTGATAACGTTTATAATTTAAATTTGAAATAAATTTCAATATTCTTATTTTCATCTATATATATATTATCTATAATGTTAGCTAGTAGATTTCTGTCTACTTTCTTCATAGATAAATAATCTTTGACAAGTTTCTTACTATCCTTTTCATCTATAGTATTATTTAAATACATTCTTCTTTCTTTTTCTAGGTCTTCTATTATTTTTTTACTAGTAACTATATCTTTATCTAACCTTTCAGCTATACCTTGATATACCTCTATAGTAATTAATCCTTTAAGTCTATCCATATAACTATTTTGAATAAATTGAGTACTATCACTAATAATCTTATTTGCATTATTAATTCTATTTGTTAAGTCCTCTATTGCTTTTGTTTTTTTATTAGAGTTAGATAATATGTTTTCTAGTTTCCCAGTATTAATATATTCCTTACATACTTTTTTTACTTTATTTAAAACTTCAGTTTCAATTTCTTCATATCTCATACTATGTGTTGTACATAAATGTCTTTGACTATATTTTCTATAAAGATTACAAACAGTATAATGTCTTTTCTTATCAGAACTTTTATTTATTCCTAGAGTATGGCCACACTCTTTACATTTCAAGAATCCTTGTAACAATAAGTTTCTAGATGTATTTTTATGTATTTTTTTATTTTTATCATGTATATTTTGCACTAATTCATATGTTTCTAAATCAATAATAGCTTCATGAGTGTCGTGAACTATAATCCAGTCTTTCTCTGCAACATTAACTATTTTTTTAGATTTATAATTTACTTTCTTTCTTCTGCTTTGATATAGACCACCAGTATAATTAGGATTTTTAAGTATGTCCATTACCGTTGACTCATCCCATATATCATACCTATCTTCATTTCCGTATCTTTTCATTTTTTTGTGAACACTAGGTTTAGGTATTTTTTCATCAGTTAAGACTCTTGCTATTGTTGGTGTACCATTGCCACTTAGAAACATTTTATATATCCTTTTAACTATAATACTTGCTTCTTCATCAACTAGTAACTGATGTTTATCATTAGGGTCTTTTATATACCCATACGGAGCATGAGTTCCAAGAAATTTACCTTGTTTCTTTTTAGTACTTAAACTAGCTTTGATTTTTTTTGATATATCTTTAGAGTACATATCATTAAAGATAGCTTTAAAAGGCACCATATCATTTCCTATACTATCAATAAATGTATCTACATCATCTGTGATTGCTATATATCTAACATTTTTTTCTGGAAAATATTTTTCTATATAATGACCAAAATTAACATAGTCTCTGCCAAGCCTAGACATATCTTTAGTGACTACCATATTTATTTTTTTGTTCTCAATATCATCTAGCATTTTTTTAAATGCTGGTCTATCAAATGTAGTTCCAGAGTATCCATCATCCACATACTCATCATATAATGTATAATTATTTTCTTTTAAATAATCTATTATAAAATTTCTCTGATTAGTAATACTTTCTGATTCATTTTCTGTGTCTTCATCTTCTCTTGAAAGCCTAATATACATTCCTACTTTATATGTTGTTTCCATTTTTATATCCTCCTTTTAGAAACACACATATTGATATACTTATTATACCATTATTCATATTATTTTTCAAAGAACATCGCCTACTTTCAGACAATATTCTTCAAAAAACATTTCTATTATTTCTTGTAAGCTTTTACCATTTTCGTTGTAATAAACTTCTATATTCATCAGACATCACCTCTATGTAATAATTTATGTGTATGCCTATTAATTGTTAATTTTCTAATAAAGTATGTTATAATATTTGTACCAATGTGCAATTTTTTATGTTGGTTATGGATACGAGTACCAGTCGTGTCCTTTTTTATTTTTTTTATTTCTGGTGTGAAAGTGTGAATTTTTACAATATTATATTTCATCTAACACTCTACCGTTTCTGATAAATTCAATTCTATATAAATACCTTCATATCCTCTTTTTTCATAAACACCAACTTTATTCATCTTTTTTAAATTGAAGATATTATGAACTCTAGCTAAGTCCCTAGAAAATTGAGTAAACGAAAAACATCTTAAACCCATTATTTCACATCTATATAGATATACATTATACAACTCTTCTGTTGTGCTTCTACTCGAATCTTCAAAGCTAATAAAATTATTATCTTGCATAAATTCATATATATAATTATCAGTGTTATTATTTAAAATTTCTTCTACTCTTATTTTCATTTCTTCTGAATGAGAGAACTTAAATTTATTTTTAATAAGTCTAATTAGACCTTTTAACATCCAATTAAATATCAAATTTTTTTCACTAATTAAATTTTCATTTAACCTAGGATTATCAACTCTATTTATAGGCTTAGCTTTTACATTTAAAATCATAAGTCTTCTATTGAATGCTGTATCGTTTGAATTAATATTATCGAACACATTATTTCCTAAACCTATGAATCTAGAGTAATTATTTATTGTTTCTTCACTTTCATATTTTGCTTCATATTCGATTTCATCTAAACTAACAAATTTTTTAAAAGGCTCTATCATTGAATCCTTAAATATGTTCATATCATCATCATATATAATTAATTTATTATTAACTCTAGAAAATCCGAATCTGGATTCAAACATATTATGAACTGATTTTTGAGTCATTGATGACTTACCAAATATGGACTGTACTACATTCATAATAGTAGACTTCCCCTCTCCCCCAGTTTTACCAATTATAAATAAAGCTTTTTGTGTTTCCACTGTAGCAATAAGGCAATAACCTAAATATTCTTGAATTATATCTATATCTTCTTCAATAAGTATACTATTTAGAAATTGTAGCCATTTTGTTGGATTTTTTTTAGTTTCTATGTAATCTACATTTAATCTATTAATTGTTATTTCTTTAGATTTTACCTCAACTTCATTTTTAGAATTAATGACTAATGTTGCATTATTAACATGGATAGTCTTTTCAGCTGGCTTATAACTACTTTCAAAAGATTCTTGTTGTAAAAATTGTAATATATTATTTACTGAACTAAGCAACTTAGCTGATTTAACATAATTTGATAAAATACTATTTAAATGTTTTTTTGTATAATCTTTATTTAATTCACCATTTATATCATAGAAATTTTTATAATATAATAACGGCCTCTTCTCTAGATATATTTTAGTAAATTCATATTCATCTAGAAATTCTTTTACAAACCACCTATCTTTATTATCGTGCATGTGTTTGCATATATCATCTAGATAGTGTATACTATCTTCAGATGACGATTTTATTTTCATGTCCTCATCGTATGCTTCTAATGTAGCGCCAACTACTTCAGAAGTTTTTTTTATGTTTTCTTCCATTTTCTCATCTCCTTCTATTTTCCCTATGGAATTAAACACATTAAATCATAATATAAATCAATCGTCAAAAGTATAATTTTCACAAGTCGTGACACTATTTTTTGGCTTACTTAAAGCTTTTATTTGATATAGTGTAAAATATTCCCATCCCAAATATAAGCTGATTTACTCAAATATTTTTTAGAAAAATTAATGAATTTTATAGTATAATATACCTTGTAAGAGGTTTTTATGAAAAAAAAAATTAACATTAATGGTGATACAATATGGGTAGACCAAAATAAATTTGTCTATGATTTAATAAAATACGGAGAGTATTTATTACAAAATGCTTCTGATTCATATCATAATAAAAATAATTATTATACCAATATGGATATTAAGTCTATGTACATTGAAAATTGCTCTAATATTATCAAAAATGGGAGATATAATATAAAAGTTACATCATTAAAATCAAAGTTAATAGATTATAGTTTTAAATTAATTCAAAATCCTAATATAAAAGAATCTTTGGAATATCAATACAATAATTTCTGTGATTCTTATCCAATTTTTTTTAAAGAACATAAAAGTAAAAAAGATTATAAACTTGCTCAAGTAGGACTCATGTCTAATGCAATATTAACTTATAACATTATAGAGTTTATAAAAATATTATTTGGTAAAGAAAATATCAAAGAATATAATAATGAATGTTATTTTATAAAATTTGATGATAAGAAAAATATATCTGATAAGTTATGTGTTTTTATATCTAAAAATTATAATGCCCCTAATATAATTGGTCATGGTAATAAATATGAAATATTTGATAATATATTTGATATAATAGCTGATAAACTTATTGCTCTAATAGATACTAAATCTAGTGAATTTAATAAATCCATAAATTATACTATATGTAAAGGCTGTGGTAATTTTCTTTTAACTTATGAAAAAAAAGATTACTGTAGTAATGAATGTTTAAAAATAATAAATGCAAATAAAAAACGGAAATCTCGAAGTTTAAAAAGTTATAATGACTCTATAAATACTGTTAATAAAATATAATATAATTATATCTTTGTAATTTTCACCTTGTTATTTACGTTACAAGGTATTTATATATACTGGGGGGTACTTTACAACTTTTAAAATGCAATCAGTAGAATAATGCTAAAAGCCACTAAAATATTTAGTTCTTCTTATATATTTAGTGGCCTACTTTAACAAATAAAAAAAGAATAAATACTTATTCTAATTCACACATTCACACCAATATTTAAATACTATCTTTATTATCAAAATCAATATTTTCTAGTGCATATTCTATACACTGATTTATTAATTCATTTCTACTAATATCTATTTTGTTTGAAAGTTCATCTATTTCTTTAATCTTAGTTTCATTAATTCTTATTGATATAACTATCTTTTCATTATTTGGTTGCTTTTTAGTAGGTATAAATTTTTCCATAAAATCACACTCTTTCATGTATTAATTGTATTATGTATTATATTTATTTCATATATTCATATTTTGTATTCATTTATGTATTCATTAATATTGACAACAGTTATTAGTAGTGTTATAATTTATATATCAGTTAGGTTGTATTACTACTGATGAAGTATAAGGCAATCGAAAGGTTGTCTTTTTGTATATATTGAAAGTGAGGAAAAGTTTATGAAAGATGAAAATATATATTGTGTAATTTGTGGTAACGAGGTGAAAAATTTAGAAGAAGGATGTAAAAAGTGTAATTCCACTAACAGTTCCAATAGTACTTTTACAAATATAATTACTAATGAGAATACTACTGCAAATGTACTAAAGTTTTTCGCAATAATAATTCTTATTCTAGGATTTATTGTATCTATTTTTGTTGGCACTGATGAATATAATGATTTTAATTTTTTTTATTTTTGCAATAGTTATATAACTTATATATTTATTTCTCTAATTTTATTTGCATTAAAAGAAATTATTAATATTTTAAATCAAATCATGATTAAAATAATTAAAAAGAAATAGAAAGGATAATAAAATGGCTTTAATAAAATGTAACGAATGCAAAAAAAAAGTTTCTGATACGAATGAACATTGCATTCACTGTGGTAATAACATCTACAATCAAATTAAAAATCAAGAATATAAAAAGCATGAAAAAATTAATAAAGAAAAAATAACTAAATTAAAAAAAGAAAACAAATTATGCTCTAAATGTAAGAACGAAGAAATTGAAATAGATGATTTATGTAAATATTGTTATAAAAAGAAAAAATATAGAAAACTTAGATTACCTATATTATTGTTATTAATTATTCCTCTTTTCTTACAAGATTATACTATCGGATTAGTTATGTTCTTATTAGGTATAGTATCATTAATAGTTATTAATATACTTATTAAAAATGTTGATTATGACAAAGAAAACAATAATTATAATGATTTCTATAATAATGCGGAAAACTATAATGGAGTTGTATTGATTTCTATATTACTTCCTATAGTTGGAATTATCATATATGCGATTAATGTCGGTAAAAACAAAAACTTGGCTACATCAGCTATTGCTGGTAGTATTGTAGGTTTTATAATATCAAGTATTGTAGTATTATATCTTTTAAGCACCTAGCCTTTTAAAAGGCTTTTTTATATGTAAAAATTAGAACTTTAAAATAGTTTAAAACATATGAAAAATATTAATGCTAATTAGTTATTACTTAAATACTCTGTTTCATTTATTGTAAACTAACCCTACTACTAATTTGGAATAAAAAAAATACCTTGCAATTTACGTTACAAGATATTTTTAAATTATTTGTTTATTAAATATAATAATTATAATGTTCTAGTAATATTTGTTTTTAAGTTTTAAATATTGATATAAACCTATTATTCCATGTTCTAATTCTTTTAATGTGGAACGTCCAATATACTCTATAGCAAAATAATTAGATATCATAGAATTTACTGCCGATACAAAGTCTATAATTTGCCACTTTTCTAATAATGGTCTTATAGGTGGGGCATAACATATGCTACCATCATTATATATATGATAATTATTATTTTTAGGTATTATATTAGAATATTCATAAAACTTAGGAAAATACTGACTAGCAAAATTTGACGATAGATTTAGGTCAAACTCTGCTTTTAATTTTATTTTACCATTAAATTCTATATTATAGTTTTCAGAATAATCTTTTTCACATAATACTATTATTTTGGAATTACCATACACTATGTTATTCACCGTATAACCCCAGTATTTAAAACTTACATTTATAGATTTAATATTAATTACAATATGGTGTATGTTTTTTTTCATGAGTTGACCTATCTTTCACTATCACATCATTTTGTTTAGGGAATTTTTCTCCAAATATTTCTTCTAGCAATTTACGATTACCATTTAAAGCCATTTCCATAGTGCCACAGATTAAAGATATTTCAGCTTTAAAACTACTAAAATGAAAAAAATCTTTTATGTCATAACCAGACTTGTTTTTATCTACACAATCTTTTATTTCTGCTATATTTGTTATTCGATTCATTTCAATTAAAGTTTCTAGAACTGCTTCTTGAATACTCATAATAGAACTTTTAGGAACACATTGATTTACAAACATTTCCATTGTATAAGACTTAATAGAATATTTAAGTATATTTTTATTCATATATTTAAATATTTTCATTAATCCTTTATAATCATATTTGTAATTATCATTAATATTTTTATAATAATCAACTTGTTTCAAACAATTACTTTCTTGCCAAGTATTATTTTTAAAGGAAGCTATTTCTAATTTACCATTAATTTCTCTAGCTATAACTATATCTAAATCTATATTTTCATATTCAACTCTAAAAGAATTGCTTTGTTTTCTTATATTTTTAGATATATTTCCTTTTTTTTCATTTAAGTATTTTTCAATGTCAGTAGCTATTTTACTAATATTATAATTCATATTTTTAAAGATAATTATCATATCAACATCTGGTTTAGATTTTTTATCTTCATCTTTAACAACTAAACCTTTAGCATAAGAACCACTTAACCTTATTCTTTCTATACTATAGCCCTCTGGAGGATTTTTTTGAATCATTTCCCTAAATGAATTATGTTTAGCTACTATATCGTCTATATCTCTCTGAGCTATAGTAATTGAATCTATATAATTATTAAAATCATCTGATATTTTATTCATCTTCATTAACCCCCTTAAGATACTCTTTATAATTTATAATAATACTGTTATTTATTAATTTCATCTTATCTAATAACATAAGTGTGAAATTTGCTAACAAATCTTTTTTTACTTCTTTTACTTCATAATTATTTTGAGCTTCTATTAAATTATCTAAATTTTGATTTACAATTGCATTAGTACTTTTATTTTTTATTAACAATCTTTTTTTATTTTCATCAGCCATTATATAAATCATGTCTATACTTTTCAATTCTTCTTCAAAGTTGTACTTTTTAGCAAGTGATGATTTATTCGTCACTAGTATTTTATAAGGTTTTATATATCTAGATTCTTCTAATACTAAACCACTAGCTGATATAATACTGCCACCTACTTTACTGTTTAACCTATCAATAGAATTTAAATTAGTTACAGCTTTAGCTAATTCTTTTTTTGATAATGTTGTTTTAACTTGTATAACAGCAATTACTGATTCTATTGGTATAACACTATACGTTTCTTTAAAAAATGGAGGTACATAGTTAGTGTCATAAATTATTATATCCATTTCATCCGACATGTTTTTATCGCTATCTATAATAAAACCATTAGTTATACTATATTTAGAAGGAATAATATTTTTTAAAAAATCTCTTATTAATTCCTCCCTATATTTTCCGTCTTCTAAATTATGTTCTATTTTAATATTCATTCTATTAACTATTGATTCTTCTAAATTAGAAAACATTTCTTTTATATTATTCATTTTTACCTTTCTCTAAAACAATGTAATTGCCACAAAAAAATTCACCTCCATTCTTTACAAAACAACGTAAATAGGAAGCGAATTATTTAAATATATATTGCAAACTCATTAACATTTTGATAAACTATTAATGAACAGAGCAATTTTGTATTTGTCTTTCTGTTTCATATTACCTATTAATATATAGGTTTGTTATTTTGTTAAGTGTAGCTCTAACTACATTTATCGTTTTAGCCATTTGCTCTAACAAATGGTCTTTTTTTGCCGAAAAATTGCTTCGGCTAAATTAAATTTATCATAATTTTTATTTCTTGTAAACCCTTTATTTTTAAGCTATAAATTAAAATTTTACATTTCCAGAGTGTTCGTTTTTCACTTATTTTACAAAGTTTAATTATAAAATTCTAACAATTATATTACTATACCATATTTTTGATATACTATAACTAATTTTTAAATAAAATCATGTCAATAGCTTGCTTGTTCGTTTTACATTTTTATCTTTTAAAATTTTATAAAAAAAATAGCTTAAATGCTATTATTTATCAATATGTGCTTATATGTATTCACTTTTATATCAATCATGAGGAACTTCGTAATTTATATATCTATGACAAACTCTTTCTTGAGGACATTCATAAACTGGTTCACAGCACATTTGAGGAGCGCAAGGATCCATACACATACCTTGATCCATCTCCATCATTTGGTTATCATTATGATTTTCCATTTTATTTAATTCTTCCATTTTTCCAGGCATCATATCTGGACTTTGATAATAATTATTCATAATACACTATCCTTTCTAGTTTAAATTATGAATATTTTATTTTTTTGTCTAGGTTATTGCACTAAAAAAAGCAAAATTATTTGCTCTCTTCTTTAAATATATATGGCATTGAGTTGTATACATATTCAACACCAGATATCACTGATAATAATGTAGCTATCATAATAACAATTTCTGCAACATTAAATCCTAAGAATATGAATGGGAAGTTGTAAAACATTAATAATGTTAATCCTACCATCATAAATATAGTTTTAAGTTTTCCTAAATTAGATGCTGCTACTACACTACCTTTACTACCACATATTGATTTACATGAATCAGTTATTATATCTCGGGTAATAATAACTACTGGGACAATTATAGGTATTCTTCTTTCATAAGCTAAAATAATTAATAATCCATTTACAAGTATTTTATCCGCGATAGCGTCAGCTACTTTTCCAAAATCCGTTACCAGATTTCTACTTCTAGCTATATAACCATCTATAAAGTCCGTACAAGCTGCTATTAGAAATAATATTCCTGCAACAATGTATTCTAAATTTATTGCAGTTCCTCTGAAAACATAAACTGGCCAGTTAATATTTAATTGTTCCCATGGAATCATTAGCATAATTAATATTAGAAAAGCTAATATAATTCTTGCTATTGTTATTTTATTTGGTAAATTTAACTTCATTTTAAACTCCTATCTATTATAACTTATAACACTTGCACTTTGTCTTGCTGTTGTAACTTGTCTTACAGCCCATGCTACTGATAAAAGTACTAATATTATTATTAATACATAAACTAATATATAATATTTTTTATCAACTTTGGTCTGTTTTTTTGTATATGGAGAAATTATTTTTTTACTCTCATCATTTTCTTCTTTAAGCTGCATCTCTATTGTTTTTTCTAGTTCTTTAACTGGTATTTTTGAAGTATATTCAAATAAATAATAATTAAAATCATCTATTATTTTATCTGATTCTAAACCTAAATATTTTGAATAATCATAAATTATTTTTTTTAATTCAAAAACATCTTTAAAGGACCCAATTTTACCATCTTCAATATTTTCAAGACTAAGTTCATTTATTTCCAAGTCTTTACTAGCTTCACTAATGGTAACCCCTGACGATTCTCTTGTCTCTTTTAAGAGACGTCCTATCTCGTCCAATTCTATTCACTCCTTTTATTTTAGTATAATATTAATAAAAATAAATCTTATAAGCCATGTTCTGTACTTAAAAAAGCGACAAACATTTATCTACTATTACTAGTCTTTTACTTAGTTTATTGTTCCCTTGTAAAAGTTCCCCTACCAAATTTGGGTTTCTCGCTTGCGGGGTTTACCTCGTTTCATTTTTTTAGTTTCCTAAAAAACTCGTTTCTGTGGCACTTTTATATCTACTTTAACCATCAAAGAAGGTTATTTCAAAGCCGTTAGCAAAGCTACTCCAGGTTATTTTTTCCCTGAACACAAACACTACAAGCATTTCAGCCTGTGCGAGCATGGACTTTCCTCTACGTAAATATCTTACGCAGCGTTTGCCCAGATTTATTCATATTTATGATATACTATTTTTTCTAACTGACTAATTCTTTTTAGAAGGTCAACGTTATTCGGAGCACCACTTGAATCTAAAGTTTCAAGTTCTTCTATCTCCGTTTTCATTCGCCTAAGTTCTTGCTTAAGTTTAATGTTATCATCAGTTAAATCTTTATTTTGTTTTTCCATTTTTTTAATTATGCTTATGTATTCTGTCTCATCTCTTATAACCATATCAAGAACCTTGTCTACTTCTTGTGGTCTATACCCACGAGCATCAATTTTGAAGTCGTATTCGAGAAGTTCTTGAGGAGTTAAATAAATTCGATCACTATACATAATAAACACCTTCTAACTAGAAAAATTATACTTGATTTTACACCTCTTTGTCAAGGTCATCAGACAAATTATATAAACATATTTTACTTGTATTTAATTTGTCAATCATACAGTTTAAGAAAAATTCTACTCTCATAATCATCCTCCAATGTAGATTTTACACTACTTTAAAGTGTTTTTTTTATTTTCGACAAAACATTTCATGATATATCAATTTTCACAAATTATAAAGTGACTATTTTTTATAAATATGCTATAATATTATCAAGGTGATTCAGTGAAATATCCAAATAATATTAAACGAAGTTACAATGCTTTTGTTTCTTACGCAAATAGAGGAATGGATCTTGAAAGCTATATAGATGAAGCTAATAAATATTATTTAGAACAAGATATAGCTATTGTATATAAAAAACCTACTCCTATTGCAGTAGTTAAACAAGAAGGAAAAAAAATTACTAATGCTTACTTTAAAGAACAATCAACATTAGATTATGTTGGAATTTATAAAGGGCATTATATAGAATTTGATGCTAAAGTTACAAAAAACAAAACATCTTTTCCTCTTTCTAATATACATGATCATCAAATAAAACATATACAAAAAATAATTAATCATAATGGTATGGCTTTCATTATTATTAGTATGAATTCAAAGTATTTTTTATTAGATGGAAATACTTTGATTAATTTTATTAATAATTTTGAGAGGAAAAGCATTCCATATGAATATATAGTAAATAATTCATTTGAAATATTTTATAATTATAATAAAGGTTTAGATTATATAAATAAAGTAAATATAATTTTGGAGGATAAATATGAAATTAAAAATACTTAAAAATATTAAAAAGAAAACTAATTCAAAAGTTACAAAAAATAAAAAAAAGGATACTACTGGAAAAGTTAAAAAGTTCAATATAAAATCAATAATACTTGGAACTATTTTACTTTTAGGTATAGCTGGAGCTACAATATTTTTAGTTCTTGCTTTATATGTAATTGTTACTGCACCAGACTTTAATACTAATCTGCTTTTTGAAAAAGAAGCTACAATTGTTTATGATGTTAATGGTAATGAACTTATACGTACTGGTGTTAACAATGTAGAACTTGTTACCTATGATGAAATTCCTCAGGTATTAATAGATGCAATTGTTGCAACAGAAGATTCAAGATTTTTTCAACATACTGGTTTAGATGCACCTAGATTTGCAATGGCAACTATAGGACAATTATTTGGTAATGATGATGCCGGTGGTGCATCAACATTATCAATGCAAGTTATAAAAAACACTTATACAGATGCTACTGCTACAAGTGGTTTAAGCGGTATTATTCGTAAATTCACTGATGTATATATGTCAATATTTAAATTAGAAAATGCTTATACTAAAGAAGAAATTATAGAATTTTATGTAAATAGTCAATGGCTTGGAAATGATAATAATGTAAATTATACTGGAATAACTGGTGTAGAACAAGGTTCTGAATATTTCTTTGGCAAATCTGTTAGGGAAATAAACTTAGCAGAAGCTAGTTTATTAGCGGGAATGTTCCAAAATCCTTATGTATTAAATCCTTATGATAATCCAGAAGGTGCTAGAAGTAGACAAGAAACAGTTCTTTCATTAATGGTAAGACATGGTTATATTACTGAAAATGAAATGGATGCAGTTTTAGAAATTCCGCTAGAATCATTATTAAAAGAGCAAGAAATATCTACAGAAAATAATTATTTACAAGCATCTATTGATTATGTTTTAGAAGAAGTTGAAGATAAAACTGGAATTAATCCATATACCACTCCGATGGAAATATATTCTACAATAGATCCAGATGTCCAACAAATACTTCATCAAGTTGAAACTGGAGAAATATATGATATACCTGATAGTTATGGTAATTTACAATTTGGTATGGCAATAACTAATATGGAAAATGGATCAATTACTGCTATGAGTGCTGGAGTTGATTATGTTGCTAAAGGTTTAAATAGAGCTGATGTTAGAAGACAACCTGGATCAACTGCTAAACCAATATTTGATTACGGACCTCATATAGAATATTTAAACAGTTCTCCTGAATCATACTTTTTAGATGAACCTACTACTTATACTGGTGGTACTTCAATTAGAAACTGGGATAATCAGTACTGGGGAATGATGACAATGCGAGAAGCATTAGTTTCATCCAGAAATATACCTGCCCTACTTGCTTTTCAAGATGTTGCAGAAGTAGATCTTAGTTTAATTGAAGATTTTGTTCATAACCTTGGTATTGACTATGGATCTGCATTATATGAATCAGCTTCAATTGGTGGATTTGATGGTGTATCTCCTATCGAACTTAGTGCTGCATATGCTGCATTTGGCCGTGAAGGATATTATATAGAACCTTATTCAGTGACTAAAGTAGTTTTCATAGAAAATGATGAAACAATGGAATTTAAATATACTAAAGAACGTGCTATGAGTGCTGAAACTGCATATTTAGTAAATGATATGTTACTAAGTGCAGGCTCTGGTGGTGTTGCTGGTTTTACAGTTAGTGGTACTGATTTAGGAACCAAAACTGGGACATCAACTATAGATGCAACGCAGGCTGAAAAATTAGGTATTCCTAGTTATGCTATTATGGATAACTGGGTTGTTAGTTATAACCCGCAGTATTCTTTTTCAACTTGGATTGGCTATGATCAATTATCAAGTGAACACTATTTAACAAGTGCACTTGCAAATCCAGTTAGAAATGGTATATCTAAAGCAGTTGGTTCTAGATTATATAGTACTAACCAGCAATTTACTTGGAGCGCTAATATAGTAACTGTAGAAGTTGAAAAAGACACTATGCCTTTAATGCTTGCCAGTCCATATACTCCAGGTGAATCAAAAACAACTGCAATGTTTAAAGCAGGTACTGAACCTACTGAGGTATCTACAAGATTTGCTCAAGTAGAAAATGTTAGTAATTTAAAGTCAACGTTTGATGGAACCCAAATAAATCTTACATGGGATAAACTAAAAACTCCTGATGCTCTTGATACAACATATTTAACAGCTTATTTTAATGAAGTCTATGGCGATCATGCTAGTAAATATTATGAGCAAAGAATAATATATAACAATAATTATATGGGTAGCTTAGTATATGACATATATTTAGATACTAATGGTACTTTGACACTTTTAGGATCAACAAGTGATACTAAATTTAGTTATGATAATTTTACTGCTGGAGAAACACAAAAATTTGTTGTTAAAGCAGCTTTCTCAATATATAAAGTTAATTCTAGTAGCGGAGTATCTACTAGTATAACTACTAAAGTAGACAGTAATGTTGAAGATAGTGTTACAAATCCTGATAAAGAGGATGAAGACACTAGCACTCCAACACCTAGTGAACCATAAAACAATAAAAACAGATTATTAATTTAATCTGTTTTTACATGCTTTATTAAATAAACATTTATCACAATCTGGTTTCTTAGCTTTACAAATATAACGTCCAAATAAAACCATTTGACTATTTACTCTATTCCATTTATCTTTAGGAATAGTATTTTTTAACTTATTTTCAATTTTAATAACATTTCCTTCATTTTTAACAATATTTAAAATATTTGATACTCTTGTAACATGTGTATCAACGGCTACAGAAGGTTCATTAAATAGATTTGCTAATACTACTGAAGCTGTTTTTCTACCTACACCTGGTAATGATTCTAGATATGTTCTATTATTTGGTACAGTGCCCTTAAAATCAATTAATAATGCTTTAGCAATTTCTTTAATATATATTGCTTTTTTATGATAAGATCCAACTGATCTTATTATTTTTTCTATTTCTTCATTATTTAATTTACTTAATTCTTCTAAGTTATATTTATATAACTTTTTAGCAACCATATTAACCCTTTTATCAGTGGACTGCGCTGAAAGCATTGTAGATATTAACAATTCATAGTCTTTATTATACTCAAGTTCACATACTGGATTTGGAAACATATTTTCTAGGTTTTGGATAATATTATTCATTATCTAACCAATCAAAATTTAAAATATTTGTTTCAAATAAAGCTTCTTCATTTGCTTCTTTTTTATTAACATCACTAGGTACTTTAACACCTTTTTTGTTCCATTCATACAATATTTTATCTATATATCTTAAGTTTTTTACACCATTGTAATTTGCTTCTTCTAAAGCTGATAGTATTAATTCTTCAGAAAAACCTTTTAAAGTCCATGCATTAATTACTTCATAATCCATCGGGGATAACGTTCTACCAAAAGATTGTTCAAAACTACTATATATATCTTTAGCAATAGCCTCTTTTTTTTCTGTTTCTTTATTTTTTATAATAGGTTCATATACTTTATCTAAAGATATTTTTTCAACAGGCTTATTTGCTTCATTTTTTCCTATTTCTATTTTTATTAATTTTTTTTCTACTAAACTAGAAAAAGCTAACATTATATCTTCTTCTTTTAAATTTGTTAATTTACTTATCATTGATACATTAAATTCAGGATCATATTCATTATCAAAATACATCATTAATAAAAATTCATTCAATGATAATTTTTTATCTAATAATACTTTTATAAAATTACTTTCTACTACAAATCTTTTATTATCCTTTTTCATATGTACTCTTTCTATTTATTAGATACTTTATAATATCTTCTTTTTTATTTTTAAGTTTATTTTCTAAGATATTATTAATAATATCTTCTTTTATTTCTTTTATTTCTTTCCCCATATTTAAAGATAAAATACTAATAATTTCTTTTGAACTAATATCCAGTGACTTTAGTTCATTTATTTGCATATTATTAAATATTTTATTAATGTCTTTTTTGGGGGTATCTAATACTTCACCACATACACTACATAAATATAAACCATATTTATATAACATATACTGATCAATTTTTTTATAATTTAAAATTGATTTAATATTTATTATAGTTTCTTTTTCTTTTTTTGTAAATAGATTATCCGATAATTTTATTTGAGCATACATTACTAATAAATCAGAAGTATCTTTTACTTCATCATAGCTAATTTCAAGTTCTTTGGCTATACCCAATTCTTTTAAAAGCATTAATCCATATTCAAAATTTGAAGATAATAATATTTTATTAAGTTCTCCTCTTATTCTTTCACTAGATAGTGTTTTAACAAGGTAAGCTTTATTTTTAATTGCACTTCTTAAATTTTCGTCTATGGAAAAATTAAGCACCGTTGCAAACCTAATTGCTCTAAGAATTCTAAGCGGGTCTTCTACTAATTTATTGTTTTCATCCCCTACATTTTTTATAACTCTTTTTTTAATATCTTTTTTTGCATCAAGTAAATCTATTATTTTACCATTTGTATTCATACATATTGTATTAATTGTAAAATCTCTTCTTTTAAGATCCTCTAATAAATTATTAATATATTTAATTTCTACTGGCTTTCTACCTTCATATCTAAGTTCTTTTCTATAAGTGGTAATATCTATATTAAATTTGTTTACTTTAATATTAAATCCACCATAGTTATTTTGTGTATGAACAGGAAATATTGAGTGTAAATCCTTTGGTAAAGCATTAGTACATATATCCACGTCATAAGTATTTTTACCTATTAATTTATCTCTTACAAATCCTCCGACTATATAAGCTTCAAACCCTTTTTTTTCTATATATGCAAGTGTTTTTTTTATTTCTCTATTCATAATATACCCCTTTCATTATATCATTTATTTCATAGAAAAAACAAACTCTTTTGTTTGTTTTTAAATTTTATCTTTTTGTTTAAATAGCTTTATTAAACTTTTTAAATTCATCTTACTTCCACTATTAAGTATAGCATTAGAATATATTCTAATTGATACATATGCAATAAAAATTATTGTTATAATTAAGATAATAATTGATACAATTACATCTGTAGTACTTGCAACTCCCATAAAAAATCTTGATGGCATTGCAAACATAGAGGATATTGGTATATATGATGCTAATCTATTTAATATACCTGACGGATCACTTACTGTAAAGTATCCTAAATAAAATCCTAATACTGCTATTAAATTAACTGGAGTATTCACTATACTAACATCTTCAAGTCTATTAACCATAGCACCTGATAAAGCAAATAAGAATGAAAATAATAAGTATCCTAATACAAAATATATTAAGCTTACTATTATTACTATTAAATTAATTTCAGCTACTATACTATTAATTATTTCAGTAGGTAAAAATATATAAGCTCCTATTACTGTAAATAATATTAAAAATATTATTTGAGAAATTCCAAGTAATCCAACTCCCAAAGTTTTACCTAAAATAATATTTTTACTACTTGTAGATGTTAATAAAGTTTCTACTATTTTAGAAGTTTTTTCTGTTGTTACTGCTCCAGATACTTGATATGCAAATAAATATATTCCCATAAACATTGCTAGTGATAAAAGTATTCCAATACTTGAACCTACAATACCATTTTCCGCTTCTGGATTAGTACTAACTAGCTCAAGCTCCACATTAGGTGTTATACTAGCTAACTGCTCTTCTGTTAAATTAAGTTTGTTTAACTGCGATGTGACATAGGTATCTTTTATATTAGTTAGTAAAAAATCAAAGTTATATGTAGTTTCTCCATTGCCTGATGTATATGTAATAAATAAATCTTTATTAGCTTCGGTTAATTCAACAACATAATCATATTCTTTATCTTCAATTAATTTTTTGATTTTATCTGTAGAATACATTTCATTTTCTACACTTACAGTAATCATATTTTCTATATTAGCATTTTCAAATGTATTATTTTCTAATAAATTACCAGTGTCAATAACTAACGCATTTTCTACAAAAGCTTCATTAATATCGAAATCAAATAGTTTAAGAATATTATTGATATTTAATATAAGTAGTATAGCTATTATTATTATAATATTTGTAATTATAAATACTTTTTTCTTAATAAGTTCTATAACAGTAAATTTCCCTACTTCAAACATATCCCTCATTATTTATTACCTCCATTTACTTTTTCAATAAATATATCATGTAAACTAGGTTTTTTTAATTCAAATTTATTTATTGATACTTTTTTCTTCATTAATAGTGATAATAATTTATCAGCATCACTTTTGCTATTTATTTTAATGTTATAGTTATTCTTAGATTTACTAAATTCATATAAACTATCTAAATGAACACTTAAATCTTCTTTTGTATTTATTATAACTTCATTTACTTCATATGAATCATATATATCATCTAGATTACCACTTAGTACAGTTTTCCCTTTATTAAGTATTAATATATCACTACAAAATTCTTCAATAGCATTCATTTGATGTGAAGACATAATAATGTATTTATTCTTATTTACAAGCTCTGCAACAACGTTTTTTAGAAGTTCTGCATTAACTGGATCAAGACCTGAAAATGGTTCGTCTAAGACTATTAAATCAGGGTTGTGAATAATGGCTATAATGAACTGAATTTTTTGCTGATTACCTTTAGATAATGTTTCCGCTAACATATTACGATATTCTTCTACTTCTAAACGTTTAAACCAGTAATCTATTTCCTTATCTATTAATTCTTTTTTCATTCCTTTTAATTTAGCAAAGTATACTATTTGGTCATAAACTTTACTTTTAGGGTATAATCCTCTTTCTTCAGGTAAATATCCAAAATTAACACTTTTTCTATTAACTTCCTGGTTATTATATAATATTTTTCCACAGTCCTTTTTTAGTATACCTAATATCATTCTAATCGTGGTAGTCTTACCTGCACCATTAGTTCCAAGTAATCCAAACACACCGGGTTTATCTAATTTAAAATTTATATTATTTACTACTTTTTTAGTACCGTAGCTTTTATTTACATTTTCTACTATTAAACTCATTATAAAAATCCTCTCTTAAATAAATTTTATCATAGCTTTTAATATTCTACAAGAAAACTTTTTGTATCAAATTAACTACTATTGACTAATGGATATAATTATGTTATTATATCTACATTAAAAAAAGGGGTGACTTTATGTACGAAGAATTTCCAAAAAGACCAATTGATTGGAAAACTATAATTATTCGCAGTGGAATTTCATTTATAGTGTTACTGCTTATAGTCTTAACTATACTGGCAACATTTAGGGCAAATGCTCCACTTTCAAAAGAAGAACTAGAGTTTAGTGATAATTTAAGTACTATTGAAATTGCATCAGAAAATTATTTTGTAGAAAAAAAATTACCAACAAATACAAATGAAACTGTTAAAGTATCTATTGAAACATTAAATGATTTAAATCTTATTGAAAAGTTTAGTTTTGATTTAAAAAATTGTGATATTAAAGAAAGTTATAGTACTATTACTAAAATAAGTAATACCAAGTATACTTTAAGAACTCAGTTATCATGTAATGATGAAGAAAACTTTTATATAAAAACTATTACTTTAAATAGCGACAATGCATAAAAAAAATAGAATCATATGATTCTATTTTAATTTACGATAATTAATAACTTTCCCATTCTATTGTATCAGCACATGCATCTTCAGTTCCTGCTTTAGAACTACAATATTCATATGCAGATTTTTCACAATCATTTGAATCTGCTACACAAGTTGAGCATACAGCATAATCACTTTGAATATCATCAAAACTATCTAATATACCAAATGCTATATTTACAATCATAGGTATAAAGAATATTATAATACCAGCTAAGAATCTTCTAACTAATGCTCCTGTTGCTTTTTTAATTTCTTTTTCATCACTAGAAACAACAGCTTTTCCTAAGTCAAGTGCTCCCATAATTATAATTAATACAGGGATAACTATTTTAAATATAGTAATTAATTGTCCTATAAATGCCCAGATTTCCCATGTTTCTGAACAAAATGATAACGTTACCATAAAATCACTCCTTTTCTTTCTTTTATTTTATCTAAATTTTAAGTTTTAGTCAACTAAAATATACCAAATAATCCACCATTTTGTTCTTTTTCACTTAAACGTGTAAACCCAAGTGAAATAAGAAGTGTATTAATTGATGAATTATGATCTAGTTTATCATCTATATTTGGAATATTTGCAAATATTTTACTACCACTTTCTTTTTCAAAGTCACTTACATCTTTATTAGTAAGTATACTTCTATTTAACACAATTTTATAATTTTTTAAATTTTCAAAGATTTTACTATTATTTTTAATAAGTTTATTAAGTTTAATTAAACCAGGTTCTATTAAATAAATTACATCATGACAATTTGTTCCTGGAGCATTATTTAAATCTACTATTATTACTTCTAAACCATTATTACTATTAATATAGGCACTCATTTGATCTGATGATATACTTTCTACTGTATTATCATTTAAATAACTAAAATCATTTTTATCAAGCTCAATAGTTTTTAACTTATAATGCTTTTCTAAATGTTTTTTTATCATATAAGTAAGAGTTGTAGCTCCTGCATGATCAGTTACATTTTTAATACCTAAAACTCTTAAACCTATATTACTAGGGTTAGCTGCTACTCCATCATTAAATGTAGTTTTCTTCATAGATTCTTCATTTAAATTTTGATAATGAGCAACATCTTTATAAGAATTTGGATTATCAATTAAAAATTTAACAACATCTGGTTTTCTTGTAAAGTTATATATCCCCATAGATACTAATTTTGATAAGTATAATGGTGAATTAACTTCTTCAGAA
This sequence comes from uncultured Muribaculaceae bacterium, assembly GCA_964369625.1. GTDB lineage: Bacteria > Bacillota_I > Bacilli_A > RF39 > UBA660 > CAKOSP01. The sequence goes on along the minus strand of CAYJFC010000010.1, from coordinate 18,893 downwards.
TCTCCTAATAAAAGTATAACTTTAGACATATCTAAATTCATAGATAACTGCTGTATAACGTTTATATCATTATAATTTTTTAAAGCTGTTACATCTATTATCATTTTATTAAAGAAAAAATTAGTAAACATATTAATTAATTCTGTTACTTCAAACTCTCCATTTATATGCTTAATAACATCTATTTCTAAAGTTGCTAATAAAGCTTGATATTTATTTGATATAATTACATTCATTTCTTAATTCCTCTTTTCTTATATTAATGATTTGTCATAATCTATTTTTACTGAATTTGTTGAACCATCTATTTGAAAGACCATTATATTACCAATAACTGGTAAATTAAATCTATAAAATAAAATTAAATCAACACGGTCTTTTACTGAGTCCAGTCTTACACAGTAATTGTAAGATCCACTTGGATTATTATCAACTGTTTTACTATCAAAATTTACACCACTATAATCATCTGGACACCCTCCAGTTGTTGAATATCCTTCATTAGATAAATAGTTATCTACTATTTCTTTAGCATTTGATGTAAATCCTTCATATTTTTCTATTATTGTTAACACTTCATTTCTTAATCTGAAACTATCTGAATAGTTTATAGCAAGTATTAAAAATGCTGCAAATAAGAATATAAATGTTACTATTAGACCAAACGTCCAACTTGTTCCAACGGCTTCTCTCATCTATGTACCACATGCCCCACTTACTAACTTAGTTTCACCAATAATTGAAAATTGAAATAATTCTCTTAACATTGGAAATTCAAGTCTATAAAAAAGTGCAATACTATAATAACAAGTTAAACTATCTTTACCTGAGCCTAATGAATTTTCATGATCATTTACTTGTTTAATACATATTGATGATTCACTGCTACTAAGTAGTCCATTTCTATCGTATCCAGTATAATCATCACCAATAATACTACAGTCACCAACTGCTCTATACGAAGACTGGGCCATTATATCTATCAGCTCTTCAGGTAAAAATCTTCCTTCATAAGCAATACCACCTGCATCTTCTATAGAAGCTACTATATTTTCTTTAACATTAAAGGCTTTAGTTCTATTAATAGTTACAGTCATAATTCCCGTAAAAAGTAATATAAAAGCTATTACAATGTTGAATAAAAAGGCTCCACCTATTGCTTCTTTCAAACTAAATCACCCCTTATATGGACAAGAAAATGTTCCTTCACTTTCTTTGCCTTTAATATAACACTCTACTGTATCACATGTTCCTGATTCGCATTTTTCACATATTGCTGAACCACAATTTGAACTTTGTTCAAAATTATTATTAATTATTGGCCATAATACACTGAAAAAAAAGGCTGCAAATAGCCCTACAGCAATTACTACTACAACTGTTGCATTTAGCTCACCTGTCGCCTCTTTCATATATTATCTCCTAATTAATTTTTATCAGCTTCTGATAAAGGACATGTTATTTTTTCAATTGATTTATCCTCTTTTATATAGTCGCAAGTCTTTACATCTCCAGTAATTACACAATTTGATGCAGCATTACATTTTGTTGTATTTGTTAAGTTATTTTCAATTGCTGGCCATATAAATGCCACAAAAAATGCTGCTACAGCTGCTATTGCTACAACTGTAATAACTGTCATATTTAATTCTCCTGTTGCTTCTTTCATTATTAAATTCCTCCTCTATTTTATTAATTATATTATATCTAATATTTTTATAAATATCAACTTTTTTACTTTTTTTGTGTAAACTATAAGTTCATCATTTGTAAAACTGCTAATATTAGTAAAACCATTACTCCTAAACCTGTTCCAATAAGCATGGACATAGTTTTACCTTCCATCTTATCCAAACGATTTTTATATCTAGTTTCTCTAGCTTTTTGTTGAAGTGATGAAATCGATTTTGAAAACGTTACTAACTGTTCTTGTTTTCTTTCTTGTCTACCAAGTGATAAACGATATAATAGTCTCATCATTCTCATAGAATCTCTAACTGGATATTTTTTTGCAAATGACATATAAGGTTCTATTGAGTCATCACCTTTGTTTATATCATTTATAAGCTCTTGCAATCCTGGTTTAAAGATTTCTGGAGCGTCACTTATTGATTTTCCTAAAGCCACAGGCACTGTATAGTGCTGGATTAATATTTCAATACTTTTTAAATAATGTGGCAGCATTGAATCAATATGATGAATATTTTTTTTATAAAAACTTTTCATTTGCATATAAGTATACTTAAATATTAAATATGCCGCAACAATTGAAATAAGTACACTAATACTATTTAAATCTGCTAAAAATAATATTAATAAAAGTACTAATGTTAATAAACCATTTCTAATTCTTTTATTAAAAAGTACATTGGGGTTTATACTATCACCAAATCTAGCTCTTACATAAAAATCCCAATCTTCTTCTTTTAATTTTCTAAAAATTATTTCATTATCAGCAACTAATCTTGCTATACTAATTTGACCTGATACAGTCATCACTATGAAGATAATAACTGCAATAATTAATATTTCTATTTGCATATTACTCTACCCCCACATTTTCATTATAGTATCTTTCTCCTGTTACAAGGAAATAAGCATTTATAATGATTATAAAATGAAGTATTATTTGAACATACCATATTTCAAGCATTTCTAAATAATTATCCACACCAAGCATATATTGAAGAGCTATTACTAAAGCAAAAAGAACTAAACCAAATCTAATAAATTTAGAGTGAAATTGTTTACGATCCATTTGATCACGGTAAACTCCTTCTACTAAAGCATCTATATCCATAGCCATATTTTCTAAAGCTTGACCAGAATCTCTAGCACCTTCTTTAGTAATTTGTAAAAATAATTGATTCATATTTTTTACCATATAAAACGGATACTTGGAATTAAAATATATAATTGACTCATCAATTGTTCCATTTTCGTAAGACATATCAATCATTTTTTTTACATCAGTTAAAACTGGATCTTCAAGTATACCAGAGTCCCTAACACCTTCTAAAGCTTTTACAAAACTTTGAGTTGTATTAAATTCCATAATAACATTTGTTGTATAAATTTGTATTTGCTCAAATATATATTCACTATATAATCTTTTTGTTCTCATATAAGATAAAAATGGAACAAATGCAATAGCAAGGCCTGCATATATCATAGCCCATATAATGCTATAAAAGTAAAAAAACGATATTCCTCCTGCAACAGCTGCAAAAATTATTATTTGAGAAGTATATTGTTTAACAGTATACTCTTGACCTAGTTCTTTCATTTTAGTTCTTACTACTTTATAACTATATGGCGCATATTTATCATATACAGTAGATACTTTACCTACAAAAAACTTATATGCATTTTCCCCAGGATTCATACGATATATAATAATAAAAATCAAAATTGCTATTACAATTAAAAATTCAATTTCAGTTCCCATAAAAATCCTCCTTATAAAGCTTCAACAAAAGGTTGCGCTTCACTAGTAGTTACAAATACATTTTCAGGAAGTGTAACTCCTTGTGAACCTAAATAATTTCTTAAATAATTAGATGGATTTTTAATTGCTAATTTCCCATCTAATCCTTTTTTAAATATTGTACTATAATTTGCTTCATTATTTTCATCAACAAAAAACTCTGTAACTTCTACTATTTCCCTTTGAAATCTACCAAGTTCTTTACTTAAATATCCCTTAACATGAATAGATAATTGAATATATCTATGCATTGATTTTAAAAATTGATCAATATCAACATTACTTTCTAATAAACTATATAAACGCATTGGTACATTTTTAGCACTATCAGAATGTATTGTGGAAATAATGTTGTGCCCTGATGATATTGAGTTACGTACTGCAGTAACAGCTTCCGCTGTTCTTACTTCTGATAATAAAATCCATCTTGGATTTTGTCGCATACATGTAACAAGTACATCAGAGTATGAAGCTATATTATTAGTTTTCATAGCTATAATATCTCTATGTGGAAATATTTTATCTAAATGAAGTTCTAATGTGTCTTCTATTGTTATTATTTTTTCATTTTCTTTTGTATGTGAAGCTAAGTATTTTACAAGTTCAGTTTTACCAGATCCTGTTTCTCCACTTACTATTATATTACAGTGACCTTCTACACATGTTAACAAAAAATTATGAAGTTCTTCTGTAACATATTTTTCATCAAGTAATTTTTCTTTATTAAGTCTAATTTTAGCTGGAGTTTTACGTATAGTACACGCAATTCCATTAGATGCTACTGACTCATGAACAAAGTTAAGACGAAGTTCAGAACTTTCAGCGTCTAAAAAAGGGTGCGCCATATTAAATGTTGTACCCATAACGTTTGAACACTGAAAAGCTAGTTTTTCTAGTAGAGCGTTATTAATACCATCTCTTTCTATTTTATAAACACCTTTATCTAATGTTTTTAACCATATTTGTCCGCCATTGGTGTATGAAATGTCTGTTACATTTTCATCTTCTAAAAATTCCTTTAACGGTCCAAAATCCAATTGTGAAAAAATTGTATCATTCACTTTTAACACCACCTTTTTTATTCTTTTTATTATTGACTAACAGTTGTTGTTTTTGAAAGTATAAATTGTCTTATATACTCACTTTTAACTTCTGTTGTTCCAGCATCTGTTGTATATTCTTTATTACGTGGAACAGGTATAATTTCAAGTCCACTAATAAATGTTGCTTGAGTTAACAAATGAAACATTTCATCTTCAACAGCAAATAATAATACAGCAGATTGTCCAGTAGTTGTAGAGTCAAAAACATCATTTTGAGATGAGTCTCTAACTGCTAAAACTTCTATACTTTCTACAAATTTACCAAACATAACTGTATTTGTATCATCATTAGCTTTTATGTATAAATCTATTCTATCTCCTGGATATATAGAGTTACCATACGTTGAATTATTATCAACTCTTAAAGAAAATAATGTATAATTTTCTGGAATATCATCGAATACTGCATTTGGTAATTGTTCTTTTTCTACTACTTGAGAGGCATAAAATAAACCTCCAGCTGGAATAGATGTTCCAGTAGTAATATATTTGCCAATTACTTGTGAATCAGCTTGCAATATTTGAGCTGTTTGTAAAAAGTCACTATTTACTTCTACATATCCAATATTTTCTTTTATAATTTCTTCAGTTGCTCCAATTTCTTCTTTAGCATAAGGAACAACAATCGGAGTAATTGCATCGTTTATTCTCATATTATAGAAAAACCATAATACAAGTACTCCTACTATTACACCAATAATAGTAACTGTGTTTTTATTAGTAAAAAATCTTTTTACCACTCCACCATTTGATACTTTCACCTTTTTATTCCTCCTTCATTAATGAGTATTACCTTCGATAATTGCATCAACTTGATCAACAATATCAAAAGTAGTTGAATCGCCCGCTACATTAAATGTATCAGATTTACTTGAAACCTTTACACTAATTTTAGGAGGCGCTTCATATATTTCATAAAATTCTATTTTATAATCAGTAGAATTATTTGTTGCTTCTGATAATCTTCTAGCAAAAGCAAGCATAAATGTTTCTTTATTTATTTTAAGTTCTCCGTAACTGCTATAGTAAGCATAATCAACAGATTCTACCATAGCAGCTTCAGAAATTTCTTTTATCAATGTATAACTTTGAGTATTACCAGTTGTTAAATTTTGCACAAGTAACATAACTACAACTATAAATACACCTAAGATTACTAACCAGTATCCCCAATAAGCACTTTTCATATTTTATTTCTCCCTTCTTACTTCCATGCAGGTCCACCAACTGATGTTGGTGTTGGTACAGGCATTCCTGCATCAAATGGAGTAAAATAACTTAACGCATTATTATTATTACGTTCGCTTGCAGTTGGACGATTATTAAATGTTACTTCTTCAGGGAACGCTTCAGCTAAATCATCAAGTGTAGTACTGTAGCAGAACACATTTTCATATACTTTACCATCATCACCAGTATAATCATAACATTCAACTTCTTGAATAGTATAATCGTTTTCATCATTGTAATCTCTTAAATAACTAGCAACATCTCCTGTTAAATTAATTGTTGCTATAGGTTCTCCCGCATATGCATCATTACCCATTCCAATTATTCCAACACCATCTTGAACATTACCATTATTATCAAGACCTAGTGTAGCTTTAGCTTTTTCAGTTACAAATCCATATTCATCTGTTATATCAAAATCATAACTCCAGTTATATCCTAAATCACGGTCATTTGGATTAAATTGATCTAAACTATTAGCACTGTAAGTTCTGAAAAATATATCTCCTATTTCAAATAAACAATCGGGACATGGATTAGGTTTAGGTATTAATTCTCCTTCAATATCAAAATCACAATCTACGCAGTTTATTTTTGCTTGACATACATATTCTGACCCTAAGTCAAATTTTTCTCCTGTTTCCTCTTCTACTTCCTCAATTACTGAGTCAATTTTATCATCTTCGTTATATGTTCTACCCGTATCACAAGTACTAAAATTTGTTCCTAATGAAACTATTTTAAATGAATAATCATATAATCCTGTAGTTAGATTAAACTCAAGTGGTAAGCCATCTACTTGGTTTGACTCTCCTTCTGGTTTGCCATATGACACATCTCCTGATGGTACACTTATATAAAAGTTTCTAGGAGTAATCATATTAATATTAGAATTAATTGAATAACTATAGTATCTTACTGCTGATACTTCTGGAACAGTTACTGTTCCATATGCTGTACTTATAGATTTCGAAGGTGTTTTTTCATTTGATGCATTTCCATTTACACAACCGTATTCATCAGTTATGTCACCAGTACAGTATGTTACTTTTGCTCCACTATTATCTTTTGTACCTGTCATTTTATTATCATTACCAACTAAGTCCATGTATTCTGATTCATAAGTATATTCTATTTCTGGTATTTCAACACCTGATGTAGACCAAATACTACATGCATTTAAATCTTCTGCAAGTGCTGCAATTTTTGCATTAGCATCAGTTACATTTGTAGATGAATCTATTGCTGTTTGTACATCTTGATCAAATTGCTCTATATTTATTTCATCAGTATAACAAGACTGAGTAGCGCTAATTTCCATTCCTACTTGGAAATATCTACCAGACTTACCATCTACAATACCTGGTAATTTAAATGTTGCATAATCTTCTTTACAATATACATTACAATAAGGACTTTCAATTGCCTCTTTTAAATCATCATTATAAGTAGCACATGACTGACTTAAATGACTTGATGTATTAGTCGTATCTCCAAAATCAGAAATAACACAATGTTTAATATTATCTGATTCAGTAATTGTACCTGCTGTTTCAGGCATTGCTCCTGGTTCTTCGCAAGTAACATTGTCTGTAAATTCTGCTGTACAATCAACAGAACTAAGTTCTATATCATTTGTAATTGTTCCATTACCAACATTTGCTTTATTTCCAGGTGAATATCCCAAAAATCTTTGTCTTGAATAAGAACTACTACTAGCATATAAAACAGTTCCGCTTGAACTAACAGTTCCGTCTTCAAAGGAATATTTTACTTGATATTTTATTTCTTCAACAATATTTTCTTTTGTAAGCATAACATTAAATGAAACTTTTAATTTGTCTCCACTATTTAGTGTAGTGCTATATAATTGTTCTTTATTTATTACATTACCATCAATTTCAAAAGTTGGCTCACTAATTGTATAATTATTACCAGATACACCAGCTACTGAAAAATTAGTCATATTTCCGTCAACAAGTTCGACAGCAGTTAATTCATATGTGAATTTTTTTCCAACTAAACCATTTTCTTCTATAGGCTCTTCAGTTGCTGCACTAGTTAAAAAACTTCCTTTAATAGCATCATTTGATGAACCAACTCCATTTTTAAGGGCGTCAGCCATAGCTATTAAAGCATCATAATACAAACCTTGAGCTACTCCAAGATATGTTTGGTTAGTATAAGATCCATAAGGATAGTAACCAGAAGTTGTACTTATTTGATATGCATAATTATGTTTTGCATCTTCTGCTATTAAATAATCAATTGCTTCTTTAGCTTCTCCTGTTGCAGTTCTATTCCATGTAACAGCTTGTCCGATGGCACTAGTTCTATATACATCCCAACCATAAGCAACTAATCCTGAAGCACTACTTCTTTGATAACTTGGGTATACACTATGAATAAATGGCTGAATAGCAAATTTTGTTACTGAATATTGATCAAAATAAGATGCACTAGCTAACTCTTCAATAACTTGTCTATCTCTATTTTCAGAAGCTGTTCCTGGAATCCAGTTATTATAATAACCATTTTCAAAAATTGCAGTTAAACCTACGTTATATAAATATTCATAAGATGACATATCAGCAAGTTTTTGAATAGTATATCCTGATGCTGTTGGTGAATACAAGGCTGGATCCATACAGTACATTAAATAAATATATGAATGATCTAGACCCATTATATTTTCTTCAGCGTTAACTAATGCACCATACGTATCTAATTTTATATAGTAATTTTGACTTGAAGCAAATCGCGCTCTTTGTGTTGCGTCATATTTTCCCATAGTAAGTGCATTAACCGAAATAGTAGGTATAATTATTAACGCAAGAGTTAATAATAAATATTTAATATTTTTCATTATAATTGTCTCCTTTTATTTCGCACCACTAAAACAGTTATAACTGTTCCTACTAGTAGAACCCCTCCTACTATAATAAGTATTACTTTATATTCATTTAAAAAATTTAAAAAACTATTTTCTGTAGCTTTATCATCTTCCTTTGAAGTATCTTCTTTTTCTTCTTCTAAAGCATTAATTTTTTCAAAAAAAGTTTCTTCATCTAAATCGTCGAATGTCACATATTTTTGACAAATATCTTCTTCCGGATAATTTTCACATACCGTATAATAATGATATACATTCTGTTTAGGAACAGTTAAATATTTAACACCTACTTCTTCATCCGGACAACCAGTATTCCCAGATGAAAATATTTTATATGTATATTGATTAACATTGGTATTATTTTCAACTGTATAATTATAAGACCCTGCATTAGTATCACTATAATTAACTATTTTTTCTTCACCAGTTGAAGTGTTAGTTATAACAATATAATAATCTTCAGTTAAATTAAGAATATTTACTTTCAAAATTTCAAGTTCTTCTACCATTCCAGTCAAAACAGAATTTTCATCCCATATTTGAATGTCAGATTCTTTAATTTCAACCTCAATAGTTTCTTGCACAAAATCAACCGATATTAAATTAATACCATCTTTAAGCGCTACAGTTTCTTCAGTTGAACACTGAGCACTAACTATAGTTGGTATTAATAACATAGTTAATAATATAATTGTTTTTTTCATTTTTGTAATTTTCCCTCTCTTTCCTATTCCCTTTTATTTTAACATATTAAAAAGTTAAATACAACTCAATTTTATTGTAAAATAACTTTAAATACTTCATATAAATTGTTCTTTGCACTAAATTATGATATATTATTTTAAAGAGGTTATATATGAAAAAAACATTATCTATTGCACTTAGTTTTTTTATTTTAATTGCATATGTAATAATAAGTCCATTCTTGATTTATATACTTTCATTAGAGGGGTTAGGATATTATAGTTTAATTATAACCGGTTTACTATCCTCTACTACTTTATTTATTATATTTAGAAAAAAAATAATTACTGATTTTAAATCGTTTAATTTTAAAAAATTTAAAACTGGTTTTAAATACTGGTTTATTGCATTTCTACTAATGATAGCATGTAATAATTTATTAATAACACTTTTTAATACTATTGCAGAAAACGAAGAAGCTAATAGAAGTTTAATTAATACTATACCAATTATTTCATTTATATATATGTGCATTTTTGCTCCATTTTGTGAAGAAATATGCTTTAGACTTAATTTAAAGAAACACTTTAACAATATTTATTTATATTCTGTTATAAGCGGATTAATATTTGGTTATCTTCATGTAGCTAGTGATAATTTGTTATTTATTATTCCATATGGTATTTTAGGATTTTACTTTGCTTACATGTATGAAAAAACTAATAATATTTTTACACCAATTATTTTTCATGCACTACACAACTCTATTAGTGTTATCTTAGTAATATTAGGAGGCATATTATGAAAAAATTTATATTTATAATTATTTTACTTATAATATCAATAGTTTTATATGCTAGATATATAGCGATATATAAATTTGAAGTTAAAGAGTTTACTATAGGAAACAAAGATATCCCTAGCTCTTTTGATGGAATTAGTATAGTCCATTTTTCTGATTTGCTTTATAATGATTACACTCAAGATACTTTATTAGAAAACTTAGTTAAAGAAATAAATAATTTAAAACCAGATATTGTATTTTTTACTGGTGATCTTATCGATGATTCATATAAAATAAGTGATAAAGAAAAAGAAAATATAATTAATGCTTTAAAATCAATTGACACAACTTTATATAAATTTGCATCTTTTGGAGATAACGATTTAAAAATCGTTGACACTTACAAAACAATCCTAGATTCAAGTGATTTTTTATTACTAGATAATGAATCATATCCTTTATTTTACGAAGGTAATGAGCCAATAATTATTACAGGTATAACGGATATTAATTCATTAACTGAAAGCTATTTGAAAGATGAAAGTATTAACGCTAATTATAACATTACATTAATTCATAAACCTGACTTAGTAGATTCTATTAATAATGGTGTAGATTTATTTTTAAGTGGACACTCACTAGGAGGTTTTATTAATCCACCATTTTTAAATCCTTTAATAACAAAAGATAACGCCAGTAAATATTTTAATGGATATTATAAAGTTAATAGTGCTGATTTATATGTTTCAAACGGTATAGGAATTGAAGATTATCCATTTAGATTTAGCAATACCCCATCAATTAATTACTATTTACTTAAAGAAACTGAATAATAGTTTCTTTTTTTGTTCATAATATTTTTGAAAGGAAAAAAATTATGAATAGCGTACCCAAAATGATATCTACTAAAGATCTATCTTATATTGAAGATATGGCTAACTGGCATTTAATTATTTTAAATAAGTTAAAACTATATGTTTGTGATATAACAGATAATACTATATTAAGCAAATTTAAAGATTTAATTGATATGCATACTAAATTTGTATACGAATTAAGTTCAATGCTTGAAAATGGTGAAAAATAATGGAAGAAAAATATTATTTATTTGATATATTATCATCAGAAAAAGCAATGACCGTTAATATGGCCACTGCACTGAATGAATCTAGCTGTGATGCAGTATATAAAAAATATTATTCAATGTTTAAGTCAATTAGCGAATGCTCTAAAGATTTATATTATATTGCTTATAATAATAATTGGTATGAGCTTGAAGATGCAACTAAAACAAAATTGCAATCTGCTAAAACTAAGATAGAAAATGAAATTGATAATTACACAAAAAAAGCTTAAATTTTTTCTTTAAGCTTTTTTTTATGATGTAAATTAGAAAAATATGATATTGCTATTGCAATAGTAGCGCACATAACGGTTCCTTGAAAACATAAAAATATTCTCATATTTGTAAATAACATTATATAAAGAGAAATAAAAAATAAAATAGTTGCTATTATATCATTAAATACAATTTTAAATATTATATAATCTCTTACTATTGGAACCCATAAAATATAAGTTCTTTTTTCATAATATAAATTATGTGCTCTATTAATTATCTCGCCGATAATTCCATATAAAGTTACAATAACTATTACTAATATTAATTCTGATACGGTAAAGGAAAAATTACCAATATTATAAATAACAGGATTCAAAATACCACTTCCTTAAATTTATAAAGTATATCTATATTTTATAATTTCATTATATAGCAAAAGAAATTATTTGTCTATAATTTCTTTTATCATTGATTCATTTAATATACTTATGCCAAGTTTATTAGCTTTTTCTAGTTTACTACCAGCATTAAAACCTACTATTAAATAATCAGTATTTTTACTAACACTATCTGAAACTTTCCCACCGTTATTTTCTATAAATATTTTTAAATTTTCTCTATTTAAATTTTCAAAACTTCCTGTTATTACAAATTTTTTTCCAGTTATTTTTTCATTAAATTTTTTCTTTTCTCCTAAATAATTCATATTTAAATTATGTTTTTTTAATTTATCTATTAACTCTTTAAAATCAGTAAAATAATTTATTATATTACTAGCTAAAATTTCTCCAAAATCTTCAATATTTTTTAACTCTTCATAACTTGCATTTTGTAAATTATCTATATTTTCATAATGCTCTGCTAAAACCTTTGCTTTCTTTTTACCTATTCCAGGAATTCCTATACCAAATAGTAATTTTTCTAAACTATTATTTTTAGAAATTTCAATACTTTCTAATATTTTATTAATACTTTTTTCGCCATAACCATCTTTTTTTATAAGTTCATCTTTATGTTTATATAACAAATAAAAATCTTCATAATTTTTTAAAAATCCTAAATTATAAAAATCTTCTACTATTTCCTCACCCATAGAATCGATATTCATAGCATCTCTAGTAGCAAAATGTATTAAAGAATTTACTTTTCTAGCATCACATGATAAATTATCACAATATAAATCTACTTTATCTTCATGCTTTTTTAATACACTACTACATATAGGACATTTATCTATCATGACAAATTTTTCAAGTTCACTTGATCTTCTTTCAAATTTAGCTTCTACTACTTCTGGAATAACATCTCCTGCTTTTCTAATCGAAACTACATCACCAATTCTAAGATCTTTTTCCACAATATAATCTGCATTATGTAATGTTGCCCTTGAAATAGTTGAACCCATAATTAAAGTTGGAGAAAGGACTGCATTTGGTGTTATTTGACCAGTTCTACCTACAGTAAAAATTATATCTTCTAATTTAGTTAACACCTCTTTAGCAGGAAATTTATAAGCTCTAACCCATTTAGGGTACTTAGCTGTAAAACCTAGTTCTTTTTGTTTATCTAAACTATTAACTTTAATTACTATACCATCTATTTCATAAGGTAAACTATCTCTTTTTAAACTTATTGACTTTATGTACTTAATAACATCTTCAATATCATTTGCTAAATAATTATTCTCATTAACTTTAAATCCTAATTTATTCATGAAATTAAGAGCATCTTCATGGGTATGAATATTATATAAATCATTTGAAGGCAAATGATATATATAATTATCTAAATTTCTTTTAGCACATACTTTAGAATCTAATTGCCTTATCGATCCAGCTGCTGCGTTTCTAACATTTTGAAGTAACGGCTCTTTATTTTTTTCTCTTTCTTCATTAAGTTTTTTTAAAGTAGCCTTATTCATATATATTTCACCGCGAACTTCAATATCAATTTCTTCTTTTAATTTTAAAGGAATATTTTTAATAGTTTTAACATTTTCAGTAATGTTTTCACCAGTTGTTCCATCACCTCTAGTAGCTCCACTTATTAACATTCCTTTTTCATAATGAAGAGAAACACTTAATCCATCTATTTTAAGTTCACATATATAATTGATTTCATTATCTATTAACTTTAACTTTTTGTCAAAATCTCTTAACTCATCGTAATTAAAAGCATCTTCAATAGAAAGCATTGGCACAGTATGGACAAATTTTTCAAATTTATCAAGTTTTAATCCACCTACTTTTTTAGTAGGACTATTTGGATCAGTTAACTCAGGATACATGTTTTCAAGTTCTCTAAGTCTTCTAAGCATACTATCATATTCATTATCTGTTATTACTGATATATTATTAACATAATAATCTTCATGAGCTTTATTAATGTTTTTAACTAAAGATATAATTTCATTTTTTATATTTTGCATTTTACCCCCATAAATTTTCAGGATATTCCCCTTTTTCAATTAATATATTTAATTCTTTTTTAAACTCTTCTAAATCTTCTTTATAAGTAATACCATACCAATTAGATTTTGAATGTTTTTCATGTAATTTAACAATTCCTTTTTTTATATAATCTGCTATTACAACTGGTAATAAAAATTCCTTTTTATCATCTATACTATCTAAAAATAATTCGTATTCTTTTTCAAAAATATCAAGAATACTACTTTTAAGAACAAAGAAATTCATGGAACATCCCATATTTAAATCAATTGTAAATTTATTGTTGTTAGTAATGTCTGTGCAATAACCTATTCCATCTTTTTGAATAATTTCTGATTCTACTATTTCATTAATTATTCCATTTTCACTAAAACTTACGCCTCTTTTTACTGGATTAATTTCATTAGTCACCAAACTAGCTGGATATGTTACATTTAAATAATCATAATCACTATTATTTTCATCTAAAAATTCACTAGCCATTAAAAATGCACTAGAACCATAAAAATCATCTGCATTAATTACTACAAAAGGTCCCTGTATTTTTTCTTTGGCACACATAATAGCATGCGCTGTACCCAGCATTTTTTCTCGGCTAGATGGCACGCCAAATCCATTATTTACAGTATCTAATTCTTGATATGCAAATTCTATTTGTATCTTATCTTCAAATTTATTTATAATATCACTTCTAAAAACATCTTCTAAATGCTTTCTTATAATAAATACTACCTTTGTAAATCCATTTTTATAAGCATTATATATATTATAATCACTTATAATTTCACCATGTGGCCCTACAGGTTCTATTTGTTTAATTCCTCCAAATCTAGAACCCATTCCTGCTGCCATTATTACTAAAGTTTTTTCCATAATTTATCTTTCCTTTCTAATTTCTAAATTATTATTAACTAAATAATCTGCTACGTTAATATCATCATCTATTTTATACGATTCACTGTTTTTAAAAATATCTATTAAACATTCTAAATAATCTTTACTAAGTTTATTTCTTAATTCAATTAATTCATAATAATCTTCTAATGTCCACGAATCCATTAAGTTATGTCCTTCTTCTTCACCAACGTAAAATATAAATTTACTTGCTCTTACTGCTTTCATTTCTTTTGGAGCATATGATATTTCTTTTTCGTTATATTCTATCCATTTTTGTAATTCATTTTTGCTATTTAAATAAACTGCTAAAGCTAAACCAGAAGCGGAATAAGCACTATTATTATCAAGCATTGATATATTTATTAATCTTATTTTATCACTACCTAATTT
Organism: uncultured Muribaculaceae bacterium; assembly: GCA_964369625.1. GTDB lineage: Bacteria > Bacillota_I > Bacilli_A > RF39 > UBA660 > CAKOSP01. The sequence goes on along the minus strand of CAYJFC010000010.1, from coordinate 3,633 downwards.
TTCTTTTATTTCTGGTTTAATATATACGGAGTTATAACTTTGCATAATACCGTCTCCCCATGTTTTTATTTCATTTTTACATAATAAATTGTTATTAGGTATTTTATTTTCTCTAAGCAGTTTGTAAAGAAGCTGCGCGCTAACACATGCACCTACAACTTTATGATTCATTATACCAACTTTTTCTTCAAAATCATAATCCATAGTTTTAAAATCATCACTATCATGTTTATATTCTTGCAAATAATTTGTAATATCATAATTATCTTCAGACAATAATCTATAAAAAAATCTTGCTGTTCTACCATTTCCATCACCAAATAAATGTAATTTTAAAAGGACATAATAAGCAAGTGCTCCTTTATATTTATCATTATCCATTTCCTTAATTGCATTAAATGTTTTTTCAAGTATTACCTCTTGGACATCATTAGGTGGTGATATTAAAGAATCCGCAAACATTACACCATCGTATATTCCTTTTTCTCTGTCATCACCAATTCTAAGATTATAATTTATAGCAGATAACATTTTTTTAAATCTTTCATAATCTAAACTTTTTAACATATCATTAAATTTATTTTTATTATTTATTTCATATAACTTATATCTATCTAATAAATGCTCAATTTTATTTTGAGTATTATCAATTTTATTAGAAAATTCCATAAAATACTCCTATCTTTTTTGTAAACCTTTATAATTTTTAAGCACTTTTTTAACACCAAATCTTGGTCCAAAAGCCACAGTAACAAATCTTTCATCTACTGATGTAACTTTACCTGTGCCAAACATTGAATGAAACACATTATCTCCAAGTGCATATTCACAGTTATTATCTGCATATAGCACTGTTTTATTTATTATTTTACTAATTTCTCTTTTTTTATCTTCATTTTTTTCTATTAATGAATCATTAATTTCATCTATAAATCTCGATGGTATATTAGCATTTATTTTACCATACAACATTCTTTTTTCTGCATTAGTTATAAATAATCTTTCTTTTGCTCTTGTAATTGCAACATAACAAAGTCTTCTTTCTTCTTCAAGTTCTTTTTTATCAAATAATGAATTTTGATGAGGTAAAATACCTTCTTCCATACCTATTATGAATACTATTTTAAATTCTAATCCCTTAGATCCATGTATAGTCATAAGAGTAACTACATCATCATATTCTTTATGTTCTGTTATATCCGCTACTAGCGATATATCTTCTAAAAAATCTTCTAAATTAACATTACCAGTTTCTTTTTGATAATTTTCTGTAATACTTTTAAATTCCATTAAGTTTTCTATTCTAAGATCTGCTTCTAATGTTTTTTCATTTTCAAGTTCACTAAGCATTCCACTTTTATCTAAAACATAATCTATTAATTCAGTTAAACTCAAATTTTCTTTAGCTTTTATAATATCTAATATTATTTCTTTAAATTTTAATTCCTTGCCACTATCAATAGTTTCAAATAAACTTTGATTACTAGCATTTGCCATATTATATAAATTGCTTACAGCTTTTGTTCCTATTCCTCTTTTAGGTACATTAATAACTCTTTCAAGAGAAATATCATCATTATTATTAGATACTAATTTTAAATATGATAATAAATCTTTAATCTCTTTACGTTTATAGAAGAAAAAACTACCAACAACTTTATACGGTATATTTCCTTTAAGCATCGCTTCTTCAATACCACGTGACTGAGCATTAGTACGATAAAATACTGCTATATCTTTTTTTGAATAACCACTACTAGTTAAATTTTTTATTTCATCAACAATATATCCTACTTCACTTTGGTCATTAAATGATCTATGGTATTTAATTTTTACACCTTCACCTAAGTCGGAGTATAATTCAACATCTTTTCGTTCTTCATTATTTTTTATAACATCATTAGCGGCCATTAAAATATTGGTAGTACTACGATAATTTTGGTTTAATGTTATAACTTCACAATTGTCAAAATCTTTTTCAAAATTTAGTATATTTTTATAATTAGAAAATCTAAATGCATATATACTTTGGTTAACATCTCCTACTACAAATATATTTTTATTTTTATTAGATAACATTTTTATTAGCTTATACTGAACTTCATTTGTATCTTGATATTCATCAACTAAAATGTATTTAAATCTTTCTTGATAATGCATCAATACATCTGGATAATTTATAAATAATTCAACTGGTTTTTTTAATAAATCATCAAAATCAATTGTATTGTTTTTCTTCAATATTTCTTCATATTTATAATATATTTCTGCAACTTTTTTATCTATATAGGAATTGAAGTATCTATCTATTCCAGCGTCTGTTAACATTTCATTTTTTATAAAACTAATTTTACTTTTAACATAAAATGGACTAATTTCTTTAGGATCAATTCCTTTGTCTTTCATTATTTTCTTTATAACATTATTCGCATCATCAGAATCAATAATAGAAAAATTTCTAAGTAAATTCATTTTTTCAAAATTTTCTCTTACAATTTTAACTCCAAAAGAGTGAAATGTTCCAACAAAAGCATAATTATCACTAATTATATTATATAATCTATCACGCATTTCTTTTGCTGCTTTATTAGTAAATGTAATTGCTAATATATTTCCTGAATGAATACCACTACCTATTAAATTTGCTATTCTTGTTGTTAAAACCTTAGTTTTACCAGAACCAGCTCCTGCTATAACTAAACAAGGACCATCTTTATGTTTAGCTGCTCCTAGTTGATTATCATTAAGTCCTTCTAAGTAATTCATATATCCTCCATACTTCTATAATGTATATTATAACATTTATATACAAAAGAAAAAAGCATACATCATGCTTTTTTTATTTATTTTTGCTTTTGTTCTGTAGACATTTTATTTAATTCAAGTAAACTAAGTTTTATTCCTATAATATAACTAGATGTTAAAATATCTATTTCATCAATTAAATCTAATTTTAGTTCAATTATATTTTTTTCATTTTTTTCAAATTCATAAGTTAAACTTTCTTTTGTTTCGTTTTCTTCTAATAAAAAACTAGAATATAACATTAATTTTCCTGATATATCATACTTAGTTAATGCAATGGCATTTTTTAACACTTCTACATCCCTTATATTTAAAAATCGGAAATAAAATTCTAATGTAAATATAGACGACAATATACTAAATATAGCATGTCTAATATTTTTTTCATTTTCTTCTTTTTCAGTTGTTTGTTTTAAGATATTATCTTCGCATTCCTTTAAAAGTTTTTCTGCAATTTCAAATTTTTTTGTTTCAATATAAATAAAAGTTTCTAAATTTTCCATTTATCCCCCTTAATTAATTAATATATTAACATAGAAATATTTATTGTCAATAAAAAAGGTTAGTAAAAACTAACCTCTAACATACACAGTCTATATATGTATCATTTAAACATCTAATACTGCATAAGCAAGTTGTATCCATAGTGAAGAAAGAATTTGTTGCAACATATGGATATAAACTAGTAGTATCTGGATTTGCTTCAAGTACTCTAAATGTAGCACAACCACAATCTACTTTTTCAACTCTAAATACAGTAGAACAATCAGCTGTTACCGTTTCTCCACTACAATTTGTTATAGTTTCTTTACTTGTTGGCATACTCCA
>CAYJFC010000009.1:0-43856 GCA_964369625.1 uncultured Muribaculaceae bacterium | reverse complement strand
GGTAAATTTTTAAGTGGTAAAGAATTTATTGAAGTACCTAAAAAAAGAAGAAAAGGTAATGGTAAAAATTTAAAAATTATAAAAGCTAGTGAAAATAATTTAAAAAATATAAATGTTGATATTCCACTAGGTAAATTTGTGTGTGTTACGGGAGTATCTGGTTCAGGTAAGTCAACTCTTGTAAATGAAATAGTTTATAAATCTTTAAAAAACCATATATATTCATCAAAAGAAATTCCTGGTAAAGTTAAAGAAATAAAAAATATGGATTTGATTGATAAAGTAATAATGATAAGTCAAGATCCAATTGGTAGAACTCCTAGAAGTAATCCAGCAACATATACTGGAGTATTTGATGAAATTAGAGCTCTTTTTGCAAATATGAAAGAAGCTAAAATTAAAGGTTATGGACCTGGTAGATTTTCATTTAATGTTAAAGGCGGAAGATGCGAAGCTTGCTGGGGAGATGGGGTAAAAAAAATAGAAATGCATTTTTTACCAGATGTTTATGTTCCTTGTGATATTTGTGGTGGAAAAAGATATAATAGAGAAACTTTAGATGTTAAATACAAAGGAAAAAATATATATGAAGTTTTAGATTTAAGAGTAAGTGAAGCCTTAGAATTTTTTGAAAATGTTCCAAAAGTGTATAATAAACTTAAAATTTTAGAAGACGTAGGGTTATCTTATATGAAACTAGGTCAAAGTGCTCCTACACTTTCAGGTGGTGAAGCAGGTAGAGTTAAACTCGCAAAAGAACTTCAAAAAAAACCTACAGGAAAATCTATATTTATTTTAGATGAACCAACTACAGGACTTCACCAAGCAGATATTAAAAAGTTATTGGTTATTATAAATAGAATTGTAGATCATGGGGATACAGTGCTTATTATAGAACATAATTTAGACGTTATTAAACAAGCAGATTACTTAATAGATTTAGGGCCTGAAGGTGGTAATAAAGGTGGTACATTAATAGGTGTAGGAACGCCAGAAGAGCTTATTAAAATAAAAGAATCATATACAGGAGAATTTTTAAAGAAAATAATTTAGTTATTTGACATACAAATTTTATAATGTTATATTGAATTTAAATAAGGAGAAATATATGAATGGTATTATTAGTTTTGAAGAAAGAGTAAAAAATCCAGGTAAAGGAATAATTGATTTTGAATATTTAGAAAATAATCCAGCTGATATAGCAGGTGTTTGGGTATATTATCGAACTAATAAAGAATTTAGTGATATTATTGATTATAAACTTAAAACTAACCCAGTATTTAGAGAAAAATTTAAAAATTGTTTTGGTAATTTTATAAACAATAGAGAAAATAATAATTCAAACAATATAGCAAGGTAAAAATCACAATAGTGATTTTTTGTTTGAATTGAAATAATATATAATTTTTGATAAAATATATATGAGGGTATAATATATGACTAGGGAAACTAAAATTAAAAATTTATTAAATAATTTATTATATTTACAAAGAAATAACGTTGAAGTAAATGCAGATAATATATACACTATATTAACTCATACAGATGATACTTTATATTATAGTGATTTATCACAAAACCCAGCTATTTACGATAAAGAATTTCTAAATAAATTAGCAAGAGAGTTAATAAATTCTACCACAGATTTAACTAAATTTTTCCCAGTTATTACAAAAAAATTTAATTATAAGAAGCAGTCGCTATTTAGTAAAAAAGCACTGATTGTAAAAAATGATCCAAATGGAAAGTACTTATATTTAGACCAAGGAAATACTGATCGAAATACCGAATATAAAACATATATATCATTAAAAGAAGATAATTTTTTAGACAATATTCAAAAAATTTATAAATTTATTGTAAGTAATGGATTAAATATTAATTCTAAAATTTCTAGAAGAACAAGATCTGATAATTTAGTTGTTCGTATTGAAGGGGAAGATAATCTTAAAAATTTTATTAACTTTATTAATGAAAATATAAAAGTTAGTGATACAAATGAAAATAATCCTTTTACCATTAATGATGGAATAGTAGCTTTAGCAAAAGATACTGATAAAAGTTATAATTTTGAAGTGGCTATATTAATTAATTCTTTTATTCAAATTTTAACTATAAATAACAGAAAACCAAACAAAGATGAACTGTTGAATTTGTTTAAGCTTCATGTTACAGAAAATAAAGTAGGTTTTAAAAACGATGAAATTAATAGACTTATATATGGAGCATTAAATAATGCTAATGGTAATAATGAGTTTTTTAAAATTTTGAATTCAAAGGATTATCATAATATAGATAATATAAGAAAATCAGCTGAATTAGAAAACAATAAAAGAGAAATTCAAAATCAAAAAAGAGAATTAATTCAATTGACAATATATAGAGCTTTATATAGCACATATGAAAAGCATGGAATTAATGGAAAGGTAAATCCTTTAGCATATTATATATATCATGATAATTGTGATGCCTTTACAAGTTCAAATCAAGCAAGAGCTAATATATTAAAATTAGGACAAGATGTTATCATAGAATTTTTTGGCAAAGAAGATTTAAATCATAAAATAATTGAATTTGATAATATGGTAAAAGATGATTTGAAATTATCTCAAGATTATCATAAAAAATTAAAAGAAGATAATATTATTCAAAATGATGAATATGTTAAATAAATTGCTATTTTTAACAAAAAAATATATAATTAGATAAAGGTTGTGAAATTATGAATCCAGTTTTATTTTCAATAGGAAACATAGAAATTATGTGGTATTCTGTACTTATTTTAATAGGTATAATTATTGGATTGTTTTTAGTAATTAAAGAAGGTGAAAAATTCGGATATGATAAAGATTTTTTATTTAATTTAATTTTCTGGACAATTATATTTGCTTTTTTAGGAGCAAGAATTTACTATGTAATATTTAATTTTTCGCTTTATCAAAATGATCCATTTGCGATATTCAAAATTTGGGAAGGTGGACTTGCTATTCATGGGGGGCTAATATTTGGTGCCATTATGATTTTTATTTATGGTAAAAAACATAAAGTTAATGTTATTAGAATATTAGATATAATAGCACCAGCCATTATATTGGCTCAAAGTATTGGTAGATGGGGTAATTTTTTTAATAGTGAAGCACATGGACCAGTTACATCGCTAGCAACACTTCAAAATTTAAATATTCCAGAATTCATAATTGATGGAATGTTTATTAATGGTAATTATTATCATCCAACATTTTTATATGAATCAATTTGGTGTTTAATTGGATTTATTGTATTATTGATAATCCGAAAATTTAAATATGTTAAATGCGGCCAAATGATATCAATATATTTGATATGGTATGGAATAGGAAGATTTTTCATTGAATCTATGAGAACTGATTCATTAATGGCCGGAGGTTTTAAAGCTGCTCAAATAGTATCTATAATTATGATATTAGGGGGTATAATATATACTATATATATTAATAGGAAAAGTAAATTTGAAAATTTGTATAATGCAAATGAACAAGGGGCAAAATTTTAGGAGGTAAAAATTATGTATGATGTTATTATAATTGGTATGGGTATATCAGGTATATCTGCAGGTATTTATGCTAAACAAGCTAATTTAAATGTTTTAATGTTTGAATCTAGAATGCCTGGGGGATTGTTAAATAATATAGATAAAATTAGTAATTTTGCAGGAAAAAAAGAAATAAGTGGACCTGACTTTGCTATGGATTTATTTAATCAAGTTAATGATGAAAAAATTCCATATAAAAATGAAGAAATTATTAAAGTTGAATTAGATGGTAAAATAAAAAAAGTATATACAAAAAAAGAAGTATTTGAAACAAAAAATTTAATAATAGCAACTGGAAGAAGACCTAGATTTTTAGGTTTGCCAAACGAAAAAAAATTATTAGGTAGAGGGCTTTCAACTTGTGCTTTATGCGATGGCCATTTTTACAAAAATAAAAATATTGTGATAGTAGGCGGTGGAAACAGTGCACTGCAAGAATCAATATATTTATCAAATCTAGTAAAATGCATAAATATAATTATTAGAAAAAATAAATTTTCAGGAAGTGAATCTCTTATTAATAAAGTATTAGAAACAAAAAATATTAACATAGTATATGAAGATGAAGTAGAAGAAATTTTAGAAAATAATGAAATAGTATCGGGAGTTAAACTAAAAAGTGGTAAAGAAATTATATGTGATGGAATATTTATGTATACTGGATGGGTACCTAATAGTGACTTAATTAAAGAATATGAACTTACTAACAGATTTGGTTATATTGAAGTAGATGATAATTTAGAAACAAATATTAATAGAGTCTATGCTGTAGGCGATATAATAAAAAAAGATATGTATCAACTTATAAATGCAGCAGCAGAAGGTGCGCTAGTAATTCATTCAATTTTAAAAAGGTAATAGTAGTATTATCTTTTTAAATGATGAAATCTTTGTGAAATCAAGTGGTGATTAATGAATTTAGGCATAAATAAAAAATATATTCAAAATTAAAATTATATGTTATTATGTATATGTAAGTAAAACTTATAAAAAATAAAAAAAGAAGCATCTTAAAGCGGCTTTTAAGTGTTTATTTTTAAGAAACTTCGATTAGTTATTATAAATGATGGTAGGTACATATATTGTTGTATTATGTTAATTTTTATAGATTTAAAGAGATGTTTTTTATGCTTGTTTGTAATAATTGAATTTGATATAATTAAATCACGATAGGAGACTAATCTAATGGAAGAAAATATTGCCAAAATAAAAAAAGAAAAAACAAAATTAATTATATTAGTAGTATCTTTAGTAGTGTTAATCACTAGTGCTACATATGCATATTTTGTTTCATCAGTATCAAGTCCAGCAATATCTGATGTTAATTTAGGTTCTGAAGTTTCTGGGGGATTAACATTTACTGCAGGATCTGCATTAAATTTAACAGCTAGTTTAGCAAATTTTGCAGAAGGAGATGGATCGTTATCTGGCAGTACAGAATCTTCTGCTAATTTAAAAGCCTCATCAGCAATAGGTAGTGCTACAGAAAACTATTATATATATTTTAATATTACAGAAAATAATTTTGTATATTCACAAGATGTTAATACTCCGGAGTTACTATTAACAATAACTGATCCAAATGGTAATGAATTAACAAGTTTAACTAATCATCCAGAGTTAACTCATAAAACAGTAATAGATGCATTAACAGGTGATGAAATAACTGGTTTTGACGTTACAACTTTTAAAGGTCTTATAACAGTAGATGATTCGTATGAAATTAGTACAACTGATACAACAGTAGGTGTAACTCAAAATTGGAATGTTAAATTAACATTTGTCAATCTAAATGTAGCTCAAACACTTAATGAAGGTAAAGTATTTGAGTCTGAATTAATATTGCAAGCTATTAAATTAAATTATGCTGATGTAACACTTGCCAAAATGGGATATAGTGCAATAGAATTATCAGAAATAATATCAAAACAAAAACCAGATTTTAATAACATTGAAACTGAAAATAAAGGTCTTTTTTCAGTAGAGGATGACTATGGAATATCATATTATTTTAGGGGAGCAGTAGATAATAACTGGGTAGAATTTGCTGGATTTTATTGGAGGATAGTAAGAATTAATGGAGATGGAAGTATAAGAATGATATATACAGGTGTATCTGCTCCTTTAGAATTAGAACGTGTTGTGATGAAAGGTTCAACAACTGGGATTAAAAATACTACATATAGTAATAATTATTTTCAATTAGAATATTTGGGTTATATGTATTATATTGGACAACAACATGGATTGACAACAGATTCAAAAATAAAAATAGCAATAGATACGTGGTATGAAACAAATATACTGAACACTCCTTATCACGATATGATTTCTGATGCATTGTTTTGTGGAGATAGAACTGCTTATACAGATGCTACAGGTGCTACAGAAGCAAGTGGTATAGGGTATGAAAAACAATATTTTGGTGGTTATATAAGAAATTATACTAATAAAAATCCTTCTTTGAAATGTCCGGTAAAATCCGATGCATATACAGTAGCGGACACGATAAATGGTAATGGAGCGTTAGATTATCCAATAAGCTTACTCACTGTAGATGAAGTCGTATTTGCGGGTGGAAGTTACAATAAGCACAATGAAAAATTTTATTTGAATACAGAAAATAGTTATTTTTTGATTTCTCCAAGTTATAGGGATTCAAGCGGTGCATTAATTACAACCTTTCATGATTCTTCTTCTATTGTTGATGCATACATTATATATAACCTTTTTTCTATTCGTCCAGTTGTTAATCTTAATGCTAGAGTATTAGATGGTGGTTCAGGGCAGTGGAATGATCCTTACGTAGTTGAGTAGACAATTGTCTGCTTTTTTTTTGAAATCTTTGTGAAATCAAGTGGTGATTAATGAATTTAGGCATAAAATATGTTATAATCTATATTAACAAGGAGGACATATGAAATTATATAACACTTTGACTAAGAATATTGAAGATTTTATTCCGTGGGAAGAAGAAAATGTGAAAATGTATACATGTGGACCTACTGTATACGGGTATGCTCATATAGGGAATTTAAGAACATATATTATGGAGGATATACTAGAAAAAGCTTTAATATATCTTGGTTATAATGTAAAAAGAGTAATGAATATAACAGATGTTGGTCATTTAGTAAGTGATGCTGATACTGGTGAAGATAAAATGTTAGTTACTGCAAAAAAAGAACATAAAAAAGTATTAGAAATAGCTAAATATTATACAGAAGCTTTTTTTGGAGATTGTGAAAAATTAAATATAAAAAAACCAGAAATAGTTAGCAATGCAACTGATAATATTAATGAGTTTATAACAATAATAGAAAAATTAATTGATAGTGGATATGCATATATATCTGGTGGTAATGTTTATTTTGATACCTCAAAATTAGAAAAATATTATACACTATCTAATCACAATTCAGAGGAAAATTTTGAAGCAGTTAGAGAATCCGTTGAAATAGATACAAACAAAAAAAACAAAAATGATTTTGTTTTATGGTTTACTAAATCTAAATTTGATGACCAGGATTTAAAATGGGAAAGTCCATTTGGGCTGGGATATCCTGGCTGGCATATAGAATGTACAGGTATATCGCTTAAATATTTAGGTGAAAAATTAGATATTCATTGTGGTGGTATAGATAATATATTTCCACATCATACTAATGAAATAGCTCAAAGTGAAGCATATACTGGGCAAAAATGGTGTAAATATTGGGTTCATGGCGAACATTTAAATGATTCGAGCGGCAAAATAAGCAAAAGTAAAGGTACAAAACTAACAGTAGGTGTATTAGAAGAAAAAGGTTATAACCCTTTAGAATTTAGATTTATGTGTTTAATGAGTCATTATAGAAATCAATTAGTTTTTTCTTATGAAAGTTTAGATGGTTTAGCAAATGCTTATAAAAAATTAAAATTAAAAGTATTAAATTTAAATATAGATACAAAATTTGATAAAGAAGATTTTGATTTATACAATGATAAATTTAAAAAATATTTAGAAGATGATTTAAATACCGCTAGTATAATTACACTAATTTATGATGTATTAAAAAGTGATATTAGTGAGCATACTAAATATAAACTTATTGAAAGTTTTGATAAAGTATTATCACTTGATTTAACTAAAATAATTACAACAGAAATTCAAGAAGATTATATATTAGAACAAATTGAACTTAGAAATAAAGCAAAAGAGAATAAAGATTATGAATTAGCAGATAAAATAAGAGATGATTTACTTGCTAAAAATATCGTATTGAAAGATAGTAGAGAAAGAACTACTTATGAGGTGAAAATTTAATGAATGATTTACTTTTATTAGGATTAATATTAATAATTCCTATATTTGCACAATTTAAAGTAATGTCTGCATATGGAAAGTATAAAAAAGAAGAAACTAAGGGAAACTTAAGTGGTCAAGAAGTAGCTAGGAAAATATTAGATGAAAACGGACTTCAAAATGTTCATATAGTTGAAACAAATGGAAATTTATCTGATCATTATGATCCGAAAAGAAAAGTTATTAGGCTATCAAAAGATATATATCATGGTACAACAGTAGCGTCAGTTGCTATTGCAGCACACGAAGTAGGTCACGCTATTCAAGATAAAGAAGGATATGTTTATATGAAAATCAGATCACTGATTTTTCCAGTAGTAAATATAGGTACTAGTTTTTCCTATATTATAATTTTAATAGGTATTATTACTAGTGCACTTGATTTAATTTATTTAGGTATTGCATTAACTTCACTTGGTTTAATTTTCCAAGTTGTTACATTACCGGTTGAATTTGATGCTAGTGCTAGAGCTAAAAATGAAATTAAAAAATTAAAACTAGCTGATGAAGAAGAAAGTCAAGGCGTAAAAAATATGCTTGGAGCTGCTGCTATGACATATGTTGCTGGAGTATTAGCATCAGCACTTCAAATTATAAGATTATTATTAGTTTTTGGAAAAGAATAAACTTGCTTATGCAAGTTTTTATTTTTTTAAACCATAACTATCAGAAGATTTATCATAAAAAAGTGGTAATTCTGGAGGATTAATTGTTAAAAGTATATACAATAATAATATTAATATAATAATAAATACAGATATTTTATATTCTAAATTAATATTACTATTATTATAAATATGGATGCCTATAAAATGAGATAATGCAAGGGATATAAGTAAAATTAAAATATCTACAAATAGAATCTGGAATCCAAAGCTTCCAGTATAAAAGTAGTATAACATGGGTATTAAAATAATATATGTTATTAAAGTTACAAGTAAAGCAAAAAAATAATTGTTTTTATTTATATCGTTTGAATTAAATAAATAAAATATTATCCAATATATTATCAGTGGATATAATGATAGTTTGGTATGTTCCCATATACTTTCGTTTATTGGGGAAATTAAACCAATGAAAAAATTTTCATTAGAAAATTCGTATAAAAAATGTATTAATGAACCAATTAAAAATAAAAATGGAATGGCAAGTAATAAAAATTTTATATTTTTATTCATAAGAAAACACCTAATATTATCTTATGTAATATAGGTGTTTTTATACTATTTTAATTTATGTTTGATTTCAATATCACTCTTGTAGTGCTTAATTTGATCATATAACCTTTGATTTAGTTCATCGTCATTAGTATTATTATAATCACTTTGAGTAAATGATGTAATTTTACTAACAGTTGCTTGATATTCTAAAACAAGAAACTGAATTTTTTTTAAAACATTTTCATCATTAGTTAAACTTTTCATCATTAGTTCTCTTAATATAGGAGTATCTATTGCCATTAATATTTTTTTTCTATATTCAATATTACTTAGTTGTAACATACAATCTATAATTTCAAATTCATTTTTTGAGTTTGAAATTATATCTAATAAAGCTTTATCTTTATAATTATTAATTTTATCTTCTAATACGCTTTGAAATGTATCCATTAATTTCCTCCGTTTAAAATATTATATAGTATTATACATTAATATGCAATAAATATTGACATTGAATAAAATTTTTAATAATATATAGAAAAACAGGTGGTATTATGAAAATAACTGAAATTATATGGAAACCAATTGATAAATTAATGGGAAAATTACCAAATAGTATTTCTAAGAAGGTGCCAAATATATTCACTACTGCTAGAGTACTTAGTGCAGTTGCCCTTACTACTTATATACCTTTAATGGGGATTACTGATCCGATTATGTTAGCTACATGGATGGGTGCTACAGGATTAACTGATTTATTAGACGGTAAATTTGCTAGAAGATATAAAAGTGAATCTAAAACAGGTGCTATACTTGATGCACTCGCGGATAAAGTTTTAAACTGGGGAGTAGGTACTGTGTTAATAATATCCGGTATAGTTCCACCTTGGATATTATTAATTTTAATAAGAGATTTAATAGTGAATGTGCAGTGTTATAAATATGCTAAAGAAAATAACAGTTATAATGAAATAAAAGAAAAAGAATTTAAGGAATTTGATATTATACCACCTACAATTTTAGCAAAAATAAAAATGTGGCTACAAACATCTGGTATAACGGCATGCATTTTATTTGCAAATATACCTGATGTACAAATTGTATCAAACATATTATTTGCCGGGGCTATAGGTGTAGCTGCCGGTGACATATTTTTAGTTGATAAAAAAATAAAAGAAAAAAAATTAGAAAAAGAAAAAACATTAATAGATAATATAGATTATGAATATCAAGAAAAAACAGCTGAAGATGTAAATAAAACGTATTCAAATCAAAAGTCATATAGTGAAATTAAGTATTGTCAAAATAGTAATAATAGTATTAGTTATATTAATAATGAAATGAAACCATATGTTAGAATAAGAACAAATAAATAGATTGTTCTTTTTTTTTGAATTATTATAGTGTATAATTTTTATATAAAGGAAGTAAAATATGAAAAATGAAAGTATAGTCTTAAGTTTTAAAAACGCTTTTAGCGGTATATATTTATGTATAAAAAAAGAAAGAAATATGTTTATTCACATTATTATTATGTTAATAGTAATATTAGCAGGGATATTTTTTAAGATAAGCTCAATTGAGTGGATAATATGTATTTTATTATTTGCAATGGTTTTAGCTTCTGAGTGTATAAATACCGCACTAGAAAACACGGTAGATATATGCTCTCCAGAAATAAATCAATTAGCTAAAATTGCAAAAGATTCTGCAGCAGGAGCAGTTTTAATATTTGCAATATCATCAGTAATAGTGGGGTTAATAATATTTATTCCATATATAATTAAGTATTTTAATTAAATCACATATGTGATTTTTTTATGGAATAAAATAAAAGATGGTGCTATACTTATATTAAGGAGGTAGCTATTATATGTAAGATAATAGCGAAAAATAATTATGGGATTTATTAAAGCATTTGCTGGAGCAATTGGAGGAACATTTGCTGACCAGTGGAAAGATTTTTATCAACCAAAAGAGGGTGTTTCACCAACTGCTGGAGTATTTCCAGCTATGCCAGTAGGGCAAAATAATGGTAGAGGATCAAATACAAAAGGATCAGAAAACGTAATATCTAATGGAAGTAAAATTTTAGTTCCAGAAGGAACAGCCCTTATTACTTTAGAAGATGGAAAAGTAACGGGATGTATAGCAGAACCAGGAGGATTTATATATTCTAGTGAAGATGTTAATTCGCAATCAATATTTGCTGGCGATGGTATAGTTGGACCATTAATAAAACAATCTTGGGATAGATTTAAAATGGGTGGACAACCAGGATCTAGTCAACAAGCATTTTATGTAAATCTAAAAGAAATACCAAATAATCGTTTTGGTACTCAAGCTGAAATATATTGGGATGATGCATATTTAAATGCACAAGTTGGTGCTGTAACAAGAGGAAGTTATTCACTTAGAATAATAGACCCTATATTGTTTGTTAAAAATTTTGTGCCGTCAACATATTTACAAGATGGATCAGTATTTGATTTTGCAGATATGGATAATGATGCAGGTTCACAACTATTTAACGAAGTAGTTGGAAGTTTATCAGCAGCTTTTGCTAGCTATACAAATGATCCATCAAAAGGAAATAGAATTACTAAAATTCAAGCTGACCAAATAGGTTTCGCTCAAAGTTTATCAGGAGCAGTTGAAGAAAATTATAAATGGAAAACTGATCGTGGGCTAGAAATTATCAAAGTTGCACTTGCTGCTATAGAATATGACGAGGATACAAAAAAACTTCTTAGTGATGTTAAAAAAGCAGATGCATTATCAGGTGCTAGAGGTAACTCATTTATGCAACAATCAGTTGCAAGAGGTTTTGAAGCAGCTGGTAATAGCGAAGGTGGAGCTATGAATATGGGCTTTATGGGAATGGGTATGAATTCCGTAGGCGGAGCCATGGGTGGCTTACAACAACAAGCGCCCCAAACCAAAGAAGAAGATCCTTATGAAAAATTAACTAAATTAAAAGGACTATTAGATAATGGAGTAATATCTCAAGAAGAATTTGATAAAACAAAAGCAGAAATTTTAGGAAAAATGTAAGATGACAAAAGAAGTCGATAATCAAAAAAATAAAACTAAAATTATTGAAACTGGTAAAAATGAAAAAAATGGACAAAAAAAATGTTTAAAATGCGGATCATCTGATATCTCATTTGATCAATCAGCGGGAAAATTAAAATGTAATTATTGTCAAACAAAATTTGAACCAGAATTATTAACTTCAATAGAAAATAATATCCAAAAATTAAAAGGTAAAAGCATAGGCTCAGGAATAAAAAATATAGCACTAGATGCAGAAGATACAGTTACTATAAAATGTGCTAGTTGCGGAGCAGAAATTGTTATAGATACAAATGAATCGCTTCAATCAAGGTGTCACTGGTGCCGAAACATGCTTTCAATTAATGAAAAAATTCCTAATGGAGCAATTCCTGATGCATTACTTCCTTTTTGTATAAAAAAAGATGATGCTAAAGAATCTATAAAAATGTTTGTAAAAAAAAGAACGTTTTATGCACATCCCAAATTTAAAGAGGAATTTAAATTAGATAATGTCATGGGAGTATTTTTGCCATACATGATAGTAGATATATATGGTCACTCCTTATTTATAGGACAGGGAGAAGATGAAGTAAGAAGATACACTGTAACAGTAGGTTCAGGTGATAATAAAAGAACTGAAACAAGGTATGATGCAGACTTATACGATATAAAAAGAGAGTTTAATATTGCAATTAGAGATTTAACAATTGAATCTAATTTAGATAAACTTAATCATAAAAGTAAAAGTAAAACTACTAATATAATTAATTCTATAATGCCATTTGATATAGAAAATTGTGTTGTTTATAATGCTAATTATATAAAAGGATTTACATCAGAAAAAAGAGATGTTAATATTGAAGAAATTCATGACTTGGCAGTATCACAAGCAATTGATGTAGCTAAATTTAAAATAAATGAAACATTAGCAAAATACGACCGCGGTGTAAAATGGACCACTAGTAAAATGGATGTATTAGGTGAGCAATGGATTTCAGCATATTTACCAGTATGGCTTTATAGTTATCAGCAAGTAAGTGGTGATAAAAAAGTATTACATTATGTTGCAGTTAATGGAAGAACACGTGAAACTATGGGGAGTGTTCCGGTACATATTCCTAAGTTAATATTTGTTTCATTCTTAATAGAAGTCTTAGCTGGATTTTCAATGATTTTCATAGATTTTGAATATGACTTTCTATTATTATCAGCAGGTATAATATATTATTTTATAGTTTACGGAAGATATCGTAATGATAGTGCTAGACATTACCACGAAAGAGAAACTAAATCCGAATATGATAATTTAGAATCAGATGAGGTTTATGTCAGAAGATTAAGAGGGCTAAAAAGCTCTAGTATGTTTGGAGCAAATAATAATATTATTAGTGAAAATAGTAAGGCTAGTAAACATTTAGATAAGATAGAAAAAAAATAAGTCAGTTGTATACTGATTTATTTTTTTATGATATTATGAATGTATAGTGAGGATTTATGATAAAAAAAATTTTGAAAATAAAAAATATAATTCTTCTTTGTATATTAATAGTATTATTTATTATAATATATATTTTTTCGTGGAACACTAAAGATATACTTGATAAAAAAGATAATTATCGTATAGTTAATTATAATATAAAATATGCTGATGAATTTTCAGAAAATTTTGAAAAAAGAAAAGATATTATAATAAATCAATTATTAAGTTATGATGCAGATTTTATAACCTTACAAGAGGCTAATTATGGATGGATGCATTCTGAAAATAGTTTACCTGATTTGTTAAGCAATTATAATTTTGTTGGGGTAGGAAGAGAAGATGGAATTGAAAAAGGAGAATATGCACCAATATTTTATTTAAAAGATAAATATGAATTGATTGATAGTAATACAATTTGGCTATCAGATACTCCAGATGAAGTTTCAATTGGATGGGATGCATCAACATATAGAATTATGACAAGTGTAACATTAAAAGATAAAAAAACAAATGAAATAATAGTTATAAACAATACACATTTAGATCATGAAAGTAGCGAAGCAATAGATAATTCTATAGATTTAATTATGGAAAATCTTTCCAAAATTAATTATCCATATATTTTGACGGGAGATATGAATTTTCCAAGTTTTTATCCTGAATATTTTAAATTAACGACATTACTAGATGATACTAAAAATATAGCTGATAGTAGCATGAAATTAGGTACTATAAATTATAATTCTAATTCAAAATTTTTTCAATTCCTAAGAATTGATTATATTTTTGTAAGTGAAAATGATTATAATGTTATAAATTATAGAATAGATTCTAGTTATAAATATAATGGCTTTCCAGTAAGTGATCATTTTCCTATTATCGTAGATTTTAAAATGAATTGACAAAATGATTTATAAGAGTTATATATTATATTAGGAGGCACTATGAAAATAAATAGAAATGAATATATATATATTCAAGAAAAAGACCTTCAGTTTATTATTGATTATAATGAATATATTCCGGATTTTCTTGAAAAAATGCGACATAATAAAAAAATATTTAATAATCCTGATAACTTTCTTAAATTTTCTGATATAGATCAAATAAATTATTTAAACTCACAAGATTATATTTTAGATTACGATACATGTATAAATTTTTCTAATGATGAATTATATACATACAAATTTTTTATAGAAAATGAAATAAACTCTTTAATGCCGTTGTTTTTGCAATTACGTGACACTATAAAAAAAGAATCAAGAGAAATATTTATAAAACACAAAAAAATGCAATATAAACAATTTTCTATAGAACATTTTATTAATTGGAAAAATGGTTATGAACAATTTCAATTACCTGAAGAAATATATAATCATGTTAGATAATATTATATACAAATAATAATTAAATTGTTATAATGTAACTATAGGAAAGTGTGATTATATGGAAGATAGAATTAATGATTTAGTAAATGAAATGGGATTTGTAACCCAAAGTGCAAGTGATACTATATTAGTTGTATTAATAATGTTTATTATAGGATTAATTGTTTTATTAATTATGTATATAATTGTAGCAAAAATACTAAATAAATTTAATAAATTAAAATATGGTAAAGGTACAGCTTTAGCCTGGATACCACTATGTAATATATATTTATTAGGAAAATTAGCATTTAATAAATTTTTTGGATGGCTTTTAATTTTAGGATCACTTTTAGTAAGTAATTATACGGTTACTATAAACGGACAAACAACAACATACTCCGTGATTTCTGGAGAAATTAGTAGTGTGTCTTCATACATTTACGGAGCTATAGTATTTATGACATTTATAGTTATGTTAATAAAATATTCTAAGTTAAAAAAACAAAATATAAATAATAAAGATAATTCTGAAAATAAAATAAACAGTGGAACTGTTATTGATAATGATATTGAAACTATAAATACAGTTGCACCAGTAGATAATAATTCACAGTTAACTAATAACTATGAATCATTAGAATCAGTAGTTATAGGGCAACTTAATAATGAAACGTTTATAAATGATGGTGAGCAGCAAAATTCAGTAAATAATGAAAATTCACCTGAAGAAATTGATTCATTATAAAAGAGGTATAAATTATGGCGATAGTAAAATGTAGAGAATGTAAAAAAAACATTAGTGATAAGGCTAGTAAATGTTAATAAAGCAATTTTAAATCATTTAGAACAAGTTGATTTAATTAGATTTAGCGTAGAACTAGTAAATATAGAACAATTCTTAGTTAATGCTATGAACAAAGAATATAACGAATCTCCAGAATGTGAATATATAGGGAAATTTTTGCGATTAAATGACTAGACTCTAATAAAAAAAATTAAAAATGCGAGCTATTTTTTAAAGTTGCATAATGAAAAAAAAGTGTTATAATATATTCTTATAGAAAAGGAGAATGTATGGAATATAATATTGTTGTAATAGAGGATAGTGTTGGTCTGTGTTATGAAATTTTAAAATCGTTATATGGTTATGCATATTATTTATGTCGTGATACAGGAGGTAAAGTAAATATTCATTTTTTCCATGTTAATGAGAAAGATGAAAGTGCAAAAATCATTCAAATAAATCATGCAGCTAAATGTGGATTTCCGGAAAATGCGGTTAAACTTATTGAAAGTTTTACTGAAGTACAACATCATCAAATTAATAGCTTAGATTCTAATAATGAACCACTTTCAATTGAGGAAATATCAAATTTAATTTGTAGTAAGATAGATCAAAATTCAGTGGTATTTTTAGATTTGTTCTTACAAAGTACGCAAAAAGAATATGTTAAAATAGCAAGGTTAACTAGGATGTTAGCAGAAAATAATGAAATTACTAAAGTTCAAAAATTTGCTAAAGAAGATATTTTATCAGTGAAATTATTTGACGAAATAAGCAAGATTAATAATGCTACAATTATTCCTTGGACAGCGGATCCCGATATTACAACTTGGTCTGATCTAGCAAATTGCAATTCAATGGTTTATGATAAACACGAAATAATCTTTGCTGGAGGAATACATAGAAAAATAGCTGAATCTATAAAAAAATCAATTTCAGGAAATATCCAACGTTAATATAAAAAAGCAAGACTAGAATCTTGTTTTTTAATTGTTAAAATGATATATTAAATGTACTAAAAAGGAGTGCTTATGTTTGAACTAAAATCAAAATTTAAACCTAGTGGTGATCAGCCACAGGCTATTGAAGAATTAGTAAAAGGTATAGAAAATGGTGAAAATCATCAAGTTCTTTTGGGTGCAACAGGAACCGGTAAAACATTTACTATGGCTAACGTTATAGCAAAGGCTAATAAACCAGCTTTAGTTCTAGCACATAATAAAACATTAGCAGGTCAATTATATTCTGAATTTAAAGAATTATTTCCTAATAATCATGTTGCATACTTTATAAGTTATTATGATTATTATCAACCAGAAGCATATGTTCCTTCAAGTGATACTTATATAGAAAAAGATTCTTCAATAAATGATGAAATAGATGAAATGAGACATGCTGCAACTGGTGATTTAATAAATCATAAAGACGTAATAGTAGTAGCTTCAGTTTCTTGTATATATGGTATCGGAGAAAAAGAAGAGTACGCCAAAAATATGTTAATATTTAATTTAGGTGACAAAGCAGACAGAAAAGATATAATTAATAGACTAATTGATATGACTTATGAAAGAAATGATTTGGATTTTCATCGTGGTACTTTTCGTGTAAGAGGGGATTCTATTGATATTGTTCCTATAAATGAAAAAACTAATGCTATTAGAGTAATATTAGAAGATGGTGTGATTGATGATATTTATACTTTTGACCCTTTAACAGGTGCTATTGTAACTAGAAAAAAATCAATAACAATATCTCCTGCATCACACTTTGTAGTAGGCAATGAAAAGATGACTGAGGCAATAAAAAGAATTGAATTAGAACTAGAGGAAAGATTAAAATATTTTGAAGGAAATGGAAAACTTTTAGAAGCTCAAAGAATAAAAGAAAGAACTAAATATGATTTAGAACTTTTAAGAGAAACTGGATTTTGTTCTGGTGTAGAGAATTATTCACGACATTTAGCTTTAAGAGAAGAAGGAGAAACCCCATCTAGTTTAATGCACTTTTTTCCTGAAGATTTTCTTCTTTTTATAGATGAATCCCATGTAACGCTTCCACAGGTAAGAGCTATGTATAATGGTGATAGAATGAGAAAACAAACTTTAGTAGATTATGGTTTTAGACTTCCAAGTGCTCTTGATAATAGGCCACTTAAATTTGAAGAATTTGAGAACTTAAAAAAACATACGATATATGTTTCTGCAACACCTGGTGATTATGAACTGGAAAAAACAGGGGGAGTAGTAGCGCAGCAAATAATAAGACCAACTGGATTATTAGATCCAATTATAGAAATCAGAAAATCTGAAGGCCAAATAGATGACATTGTTAATGAAATAAGAGTTCGTAAAGAAAAAAATGAAAGAGTATTAATTACAACATTAACTATTCGTATGAGTGAAGAATTAACTAATTATTTAAAAGGTATGAATATAAAAGTAGCATATTTGCATAGTGAAGTAAAGTCTCTTGATAGACTAAAAGTAATTAGGGATCTAAGATTAGGAGTATATGACTGCGTTGTAGGAATAAATCTTTTAAGAGAAGGTTTAGATATTCCAGAGGTAAGTTTAATATGCATACTTGATGCTGATAAACAAGGTTTTTTACGTAGTAATAGGAGTTTAATACAAACAATAGGTAGAGCAGCTAGAAATGAACAAGGTAGAGTAATTATGTATGCTGATTTTATTAGTGATGCCATGCAAACTGCAATAGATGAAACAAATAGAAGAAGAGATATCCAGGATAAATACAATAAAGAAAATGGTATTATACCAAGAACTGTTATTAAAGAAATCAAATCATTAATTAGTAATGATTTGGATAAAAAGGATATTACTAAAAAGATAAGTAAAAAAGATGAAAAAATCATGATTGATAAAATAGAAGAAGAAATGCATGAAGCTGCAAGAGTGATGGATTTTGAAAGAGCAATGGAATTAAGAGATATATTATTAGAATTAAAAAGTAAAAAGTAATAGTTTTTTTGCTTTTTTTGTGGTAAAATTTTGTTGGTGGTTTTAATGGGAAATATATATGTTTTTGGTCATCGTAATCCCGATACTGACAGTGTTACTGCAAGTATCGCTATGGCATATTTAAAAAATATGCAAGGATTTAAGGCAGTACCAAAAATAACAAGTGAAATAAATAAAGAAACAGAATATGTATTAAATTACTGGGGAGTAGAAAAGCCTCAATATTTAAATGATGTTAAAATAAGAATTAAAGATATCAAATATGAAAAGAAAATGTTTATAAATGAAAATGCATCAATAACTGATGCATATAATAAAATGGCTAGTAAACATACTACTGCTATACCTATTGTTAGCGACGATAATATCTTAACAGGTTATGTTACACTTAAAGAAATAGCTAAGTATTTATTTTCAAATGATAAGCAAACGCTGTCAACGTCACTTGATAATATTGTAAATTCTCTAGAAGCAGATGTTTTAGTTAGAAAAACAGAAATTGTTAATGGTAAAGTAGCAGTAGCTGGTCTTGAAACATCTACATTTAATGATGAATTAAAAGTAAGTGATTTTGATATAATAGTAGTGGGAAATAGACCACGTATTATTTCACATGCAATTGATTCTAAAGTAAGTTTAATTATTTTAACTTACGGTAGTTCAATTGATAAAAAATTACTTAAAAATGCTAAAGATAATAATGTAACTATAATAAGAAGTCATTTAGATAGTTTTAATATATCAAATAAAATTGCATCATCTAACTATATAAAATCAATAAATACTAATCATTCACCAGTAGTAGTACATGATGAAGATTATTATTCTGATTTTAAAGAACAAATGCATAAAGTTAATCATACAAATTATCCAGTTGTCAGTAAAAAAGGTGAATGTTTAGGCTTAATAAGATTAACAGGTCCTAATAATTATAAAAAACAAGATGTTATATTAGTAGATCATAATAGTTTTTCTCAATCAGTTGAAGGTATAGAAGAAGCTAATATAATTGAAATAATAGATCATCATAATTTAGGGGCTATAAATACTACTATGCCTATAAATTTTAGAAGTATGCCTGTAGGGTGCACTGCAACAATTATATATACGATGTTTATTGAAAATAAAATTAAAATTCCTAAAAATATTGCTGGATTGTTATTATCTGCAATATTATCAGATACACTTTTATTTACATCGCCAACAACTACTGCAAAGGATAAAACAGTAGCAACAATTCTTGCTAAAATGGCTAAAGTAAATGTTAATAAATATGGTATGGATATGCTTAAAGCTGGAAGTAGCATTGAAGGTATGAGTATAAAAAATATTGTATATAATGATTTTAAATCATTTAACATTGAAGATAAACAATTAGGTATATCTCAGTTATTAACATTAGATTTTGAAAATATAAAAGAAAAAATGAATCAAATAATTCATTATTTAGATGAAAAAATTGATAACGGATATTATTTATCAGTTATGTTTGTTACTGATATAATAAAAAATGGTTCATATATAATATATAATACAAAATCTGAGGAATTAATTAAAGAAAGTTTTGGACTTAAAGAAATACATCAAGGAATATTTGTTAAAGATTTGATTTCAAGAAAAAAACAAATATTACCTAGTATATTAGATACTATTGAATAAAATTGCTTTAAGCAATTTTTTTTGTAAAAAAAAACTAACCTGTAAAAGGTTAGTTAATTTATAAATGGTAGCGACGGGGGGATTCGAACCCTCGACCTACCGGGTATGAACCGGTTGCTCTAGCCAGCTGAGCTACATCGCCATTTCGCCAACAAATAGATTATAACAAAAGATAATAAAAAATGCAAGTATTGTAAGAAAATACTTTGATATGGTATACTTATTTAAAGGAAGTGTATTATGGAAAATAAGAAAAAGTCATTTATGATAGGAGTTTTAATAATTAGTTTTATAGTATTAGCATTATCAGGATATGCTGTATATAATTTTACTACAAAAAATCAAAATTCATCAGACATTACTAAATTTATAACACAATATGAATCACTAAATAAAAAAGAAGATCATAATGGGAAAACAGCTATTGAATTAGATTTAAATGAAGATGCAACTATTTTTTACAAAACAGATCAAGAAATTATGGATTTAATGCAAAATAAAGAAGCTATAATCTATTTTGGTTTTTCTTCTTGTCCTTGGTGTAGAAGTATTATTACTACTTTATTGGAAGCAACTGTAGATGAAGAAATCACTTTATATTATGTTGATATTGAAGATATTAGAAATACATATATATATGAAAATGGGGAATTAACAGAATCTTCTACTGGTACTACAGGTTATTATGAAATATTAGATTTTTTAGATGAATATTTAAGTGATTATATTATTAAAGATGAAGATAATAATGAACATAATACGAATACAAAAAGACTTTATGCACCAAGTGTAGTAACAGTTAAAGGTGGAGAAGTAGTAGAATTTTTTTCACCAAGTTCTGACATGATTGATGATCCTTATGAAGAATTATCTGATAAAGAAGAATTAAATTTATATAATAAATTCTTGAATTTAATAAAAAATTTAAGAAATGAACCATGTTCTAGCACATCAGGATGCTAGAATTTTTCTTGTTTAATTTAATAAATTAGTGTATAATTTTATTAGTATAAAAAGGGTGATATATATGGCAAAAAATAAACATGTTGAAATTCAAGAAACAGAATTAAAACCTACGATTATTGGTGAATATAATAATAAGAAAAAAAGTATTTTACCACTTGTTTTAATATTTTTGATTCTTATAACAGTAACATATTATTTGCCTGCTATAACAGAATTTATTGAGGCAAATTTTTCCGAGGAGACTGTAAAACAGCCAATTATAAATGAAGATGATACTGATGAAAATAATAGTAATAATTCAGTAAATGACGAAAATGATACTGTTCAAAAATTAGAATATCAAGAAGGCATGTCTATAGAAGAAAATGATTTTAAAATAAACAACCTAATTATAAATAATTTTGAATTAAGTTTTGAAATGGAAAATAAAACTGATGATGATTTAGACTTTGCTAAATATGATTATTTTTTAGAATTATATAAAGATAATATGTTAGTTCAAAGAATAAATTTTGATGAAATAAGTGTAAGTGATACAATTTATGAATTTGAAATTTTCTCTGAAGATATTAATTTAATTAGATTATTAGAAATTAAAGAAGAAGAATACCCTAGTGTGACTATGATTAAAAATGATAGTGGTGATGAAATACTTACTTGTAGTGGTAAAAACGATGAATTAATATATACATTTAAGGAAGATATTTTAACTACCATTACAGAAACAATAACAATAGCAAGTGATAATTTGGAATATAATTCGCTTTTTGTAACTCATAATGAGCTTAGTAAAACTTTAAATGCATATGAAGGCATAAATTCGACATTTACTGGTAATGAAGAAGAATTTAATCTTTTGACTATTTATAATATTGAAGAAGTTGAAGATAATAATATACCTGATTTAAGAATAAATTATTTTAGTAATTCTAAAGCAAATGTGATTAATTTTGAAAGTGAATCTTCTGGTTACATTTGTAAATAGGAGGAAAAATGAATTTTACAATTAATGATTTTGAAGGGCCGCTAGATCTATTACTGCATTTAGTTAAAACTGCTAAAATGGATATATATGAAATTGATACTAAAGTAATAATTGATAATTATTTAAAATTTATTAATTCAATTGATAAAAATGATTTGGATAATGCAAGTGAATATTTAGTTATGGCAGCCGAATTAATTCATTTGAAAAGCAGATTACTTGTTAACGAAAAAGATGAAAATTCTGATAATGAATATGAAATTAATAGTGAAGAAGAACTTAAAAATAAACTTATTGAATATGAAAAATATAAAAATGTTTGTAATGATTTTAGAGTTTTTGAAGAAAATAGAAAAGATTTTTACACTAAAATACCAACAAATTTATCAGAATATGCAAATGAAAAAAAATTATCAGATAATTTATCTTTAGAAGATTTAGTTAATGCATTTTTAGAAATGAAAAAAAGAGAAGAATATGCTAAACCAATAAACACTAGGATTACAAAAAAAGAATTAAGTGTGGAAGATAAAACTATGTATATTAAAAATTTTATAAATAAACGTAAAAAAGTGAATTTTTTTGATTTATTTATAGATAACACAAAAGAAGAATTGATAGTTACATTTTTAGCTATCTTAAATTTAAGCAAAGAAAATATTATAAATATTTATCAAAGTGAAAATTTTAACGATATTCTTATAGAAGGGAAAATCAATGAATAAATTAGCTATACTAGAAGGATTATTATTTGCTGTTGGTGATGAAGGTATTAATTTAGAAAAAATAGCACAAATACTTGAAATTAATATAGATGAAGCAAGAGAATTACTTAAAAATTTAAGGGAAATTTATAACAGCGAGCAAAGAGGTATTAGAATATCTTTTTTAGGAGAAACATTTAAATTAACTACTAAAAAAGAACATAAAGAATATTATCAAAAACTATTAACTGAAGTTAAAGACGAAGTTCTTAGTAATGCTGCACTTGAAACGCTTGCGATAATAGCATATAATCAGCCAATCAGTCGTATTGAAATTAATGAACTAAGAGGGATTGAAAGTTCTCATTTAATAAGAAAATTAATGGCTAGAGACTTAATTAAAGTTGCTGGTAAAAGTAATTTACCAGGGAATCCTAATTTATATAGAACTACAAGCGATTTTTTAGACTATTTTGGATTAGCTACTTTAAATGACTTGCCAGAAATAAATAATACAGAAACTTTAAAAGAAGAAAAAGAATTATTTACATCAATATATAAAGAAAAAGATTTATAAAACAGGTGGTAGTTCAGAATCAAAACCAGTTTCTAAAAAATAATTAAATATAATAATAAAGCCTACTAAAACTAATAAACTTCCGAATAATCTTTTTAATTCAGGTGTTGCATCATTGCCAGCATCTTTTTTTTCTTTATATGCAGTATAATTTCTAGAAACTATAACTATATATAAAATCAAAGATAAAATAAGGCCCCATAAAAAAATAGTAGATGCTTTATTTGATAGTGAAGGGTCATTATTTTCTATACTAGAAATTAACAAATTATCAGCATAAATATTAGCAAAACCAATAATTATAAATATAAACGATAACAGTCTTTCAGTAGAAATGCTTTGAATTACCTCATTATTATTATTCATATTTAAATGATATGTATTTAAATTTATGATATATCTTTTTCTATAAATCTTTACATTTTTCTTTGTTTATTGTATATTATTAATAGAAAGAGGTGTTAAGGTGTTTTGCAGTGAATGCGGTACAAAAAACGATGGTTCTTCAGCTTTTTGTTCAAATTGTGGAAATAAATTAAATAGTTTAGAAAATGTTGAAGTTGTCAAAGAAACAAAAAAAAGAGAAAAAAAAGCTGAAGTTACTGAAACAATAGAAGTTGTTGAAGATAGTAAGCCAGTTGAAAATGTTGCGGTAGAAAATAAAGAAAATAATATTCAACCTACGTCAAAAAACAATAAAAAAAGGAATAAATTAATAATTATAATATTTATAATATTAGCTATTTTAGGTGGAACATATTATTATTTCAATAATTATTATTTTTCACCAGATAAAGTTGTAGAAAAATTCATGGATACTTTAGAAAACGGTGATTATGAAGATTTATATGATATATTTGTGGCAAAAGAATCCGATTTTGTTACAAAAGAAAAATTTGGGGAAATATTTGAGGATACAGATGATTTAGGTTTGGATTCATATAAAATTGAAGAAGTTGATATTGATGAAGATGAAGCAAAAATTACTGTAGAAGTAAAATATGAAGATGAAAAAGAAGAAATAGAAATAGAACTTGAAGTTGAAGGTAAAAAATATTTGTTATTTAATAACTGGATAATTTCTAGTGACATGTTTTCATATATTGTTGAAGATTATGAAATAACAGTATTAAAAGATTCAGAAGTAAAAATTGATGGAGAAAAATTAGATAATGATTATTTGGATAAAAAAGAATCAGATGACTCAGTAGATGTTTATGTTATTCCTCAAATGCTTATGGCAACTTATCAAATAGAAGTAATATTGCCAATAGGTATTACTATTGAAGAGGATGTTTACGTTGATAATTATGATCCATCATATAAAATCGACTATATCTATTTAGATGATATATCAGATGATGAACAAGACAAAATTGCTAACGATGCAATGGAAGCGCTTCAAAATTTTTATAACGATGCAATAGAAGGTTTAGATTTTAAAGATATTGAAGATAAATATAATTATGATGGTATAGATTTAGATGATATAGAATCTGATTATGAAGATTTAGTATCAGATTTAAATTATTTATATACAGTTAAAGAACTTACTTTGTCAGATCCAAATTTAGAATCTATCAATTTTGAAAGTGACGGAACAATAAATGTTGCGATAGAAGTTGATATTGATTATAAATTAGATTATGAAAATTATAGTGGAGAAGTAGAAGTAATAGAAAATACTGAAAATAATTCAAATGAATATTTTTATATTAAATATGTAGATAGGAAATGTATATTTACAGGAGTTGATTATATTTCAACATACTTTTCAATATATTAGAAGGAGTGAATAGAATATGGCGAAATTTTGTACAAATTGTGGAAAAAAATTAGAAGAAGGGGTTGCGTGTGATTGTAAAAAAGTAGCAGCAGAAAAAGTTCAAACTAGTAATGCAGTTACTAAAAATTTACAAAATATTGATGCTAAAGATACTGCTAAAACAGTTATTGAAATAATAAAAGGTATTTTTGTTAAACCAATATCAACAGTAAAAAAACTAGCAGAAGAAAAAAATATTAATTTAGGATATGTTTTATTAGTAGTAGCAGCTTTAACGCAGGCATTATTTATTACAGTAACAATTAATAACTATGTAGAAGAAGTAAATGATAATCCATTTAGTGCGGTTATCTTAATGGGCTCTATTAATGAAGATGGAGATGAATTCGAAGGAATTGTAGGATCACTTATTGAAATAGATGATGATGAATTAGTAGCGAAAAATGTTAATATATTTGCTATTAGTACTTTAACAGCACTTGCGCTGTATGCAATATTAGCGGGAGCAATATTTGTAATAATAAATAAAATGATGAAAATAGAAGTAACATGGAAAAAAATATTAGTTATTCTTAGTATAGTTGCTTCAATTCATATAGGTTTATGGATACTAGCTACAGTTACATCATTAATTATTAGTGGACTAACATTATATGTAATGGGAATTGGATCATTATACTTTATAATAGTATTATATCAATCATTATGTGAAACTTTAAAATTAGATAAAGATAAATCAGCATTAATGTATGTAGCAGCTTATATACTAGTAGGAATTGTTGTTTATATACTAACACAATTATTTATGTAATAAAAAACGATTTAAAAATCGTTTTTTTTATGTTATACTTTATATATGTTGCCTGTATGGCGGAATTGGTAGACGCACTGGATTCAAAATCCAGCGACCATAAATCGTGCCGGTTCGACTCCGGCTACAGGCACCAGAGGAAAATAAAGACTTCATTTGAAGTCTTTTATTATTGCTATAAGTATTTATAGATAGTATAATAAAAATATAAAGGAGAAGTAATATGAGCATTGATAAATACACTAATAGCGATGAGTGGGTAGCTCATTGTAAAAAAATGAACAGATTAAATTCTGAACCATATGAATTAAATTTAATAAATAATTTAAGAGAAATATATTTAAGTAGTTTGCCGGCATCTATATTTTTACTAAATTCAACTTTAGTAGATAAACAATGTTTTTTGTGTTCACATTTAATTACCCAAGGATTTGACAAAAATGATGAATATTCAATTCTTAAATTAAAAATTAATTCATTAAAATTAAAATATCAAGAAGAAGATAATCATATACATTACGTGGCTAAAAGAGTTACACCAGATGGTAAGGAATTAATATATAATACTAGCGACGGGAGAGTTTATGATGCTTTTGAATATTTGGATGCTGAAGGTGTAAATTCTACTGATATAACGGTTATACCTAAAGAAAGTGTAGAAGTGCTTTCGCATAGATCGTTTACATACGGAGAATTTAATAAAAATCAAGCTGAAGAAATGTTAGCTGTTATTAGCGCTATCAAAGAAAATGAAGATCAACTTTTAATGGATTACAAAAAATTACTATCGTATGAAATTAATTTATTTAAAGAAAAAGTAGAAAGAGCATCTATATATGATAGATGATAATATAATTAAATAGGAGGAGTTAAAATGAAAATATTAAAAAATTACAAATCAACAATTATTTTGTTTTTTTCAATAATTGTTGGGGTTATCTTAGGTTTGATTTTTGGAGAAAAAATTGAAGTAATTAGTCCGCTTGGAGATTTATTCTTAAATTTATTGCTGATTACAGTTGTTCCACTTATATTTATTTCGATAACATCATCAATTGCTAATATGCATAAACCAAAAAGATTGAGAAAAATGTTGTTTAGTATAATCTTGATGTTTATAATTACTTCAATAGTTGTAGTGTTAATAAGTTTTGTTGTTACCAAAGCAGTACCACTTATTAGTAAAGAAAATACAGCTGTAATATCAGAAAGTTTAGATTATACAATAGAAGAAGAAGTAGTAGAACTTAATTTACTTGAAAGAACTGTATCAATGTTATCTGTAAATGATACAATATTATTATTTAGTAGAGATAATATGATGGCGCTTATAGTAGTATCTATTATGCTTGGAATAGCGATTAATATGAGTAAGGAAAAAGGTAAAAAAGTTGCTGAATTATTTGATTCGGGAATGCATGTAGTAACTAATTTTATAAAAATAATTATGTATTATGCACCAGTAGGGTTAGCATCTTATATTGCAGTGCAAGTTGGTATGCTTGGATCAACTATAGTAGTTGGTTATTTAACAACATTTTTATTATATTTATTAGTCTCAGCAATAGTATTCTTTGGATTATATACACTAATGGCATTTATTGCAGGTGGTAAAAAAGGGATTAAAGTTTTTTGGAAAAATATTATACCAAGTTCATTAACTGCTTTAGCAACATGTTCATCTGCCGCTAGTATTCCAGTGAATATTAAATGTACTGAAAAAATGGGAGTGCCTGAGGATATAGCTCAAACAACAGTTGCATTAGGTACAAGTTTTCATAAAGATGGATCATCAATTGGAAGTGTATTTAAGATTATGTTTTTAGTAGCATTATTTGGAACTAATATAACAACATTTGGAGCTACAATGGAAGTACTTGGTATTGCGCTATTAGCAACACTTCTAGTATCTGCTGTTCCAATAGGTGGTGGTACAATTTCAGAAATGTTAATTATAACAATGATGGGATATCCAGTAGCTGCGTTACCTATATTAACAATAATTGCTACAGTAATAGATGCTCCAGCAACACTTTTAAATGTTGTAGGAGATTCATCATCAGCAATGTTAACTTCAAGAATGGTAGAAGGAAAGAATTGGCTTAAAAAGAGTTAATTCTTTTTTTAAATCATATATTTTATTAGAAAGGAAGATAGTAATGTTAAGAGTATCATCTAAATCAAATCCTAATAAAGTAGCTGGAGCAATAGCAAGTATATTTAGGGAAAATAATTATCTGGAAATTCAAACAGTAGGTGCAGGTTCCTTGAATCAAGCAATTAAAGCAGTTGCAATAGCAAGAGGTTTTCTAGCTCCATCAGGAACTAATTTAATTGTTATACCTTCATTTAATGAAGTGAATATAAATGATTCAATAAAAACATCAATTAAGCTTGTTATAGAAAATAAGTAGCACTCGTTTTTTTATAAAAAAAATGTTATAATGTATACCGAGGTGTTGATATGGATTATTATTTTGGAGTAGAAAGTGCAAAAAGTTTAACTTTTTTTGGAACAATTCATATAACATTAATAGCGCTTACAATTTTAATTATATTTTTAATTTATAAATATAAAGAAAAATTAAAAAAAATAAATAATATGCAATATATATTATGTGGAATACTAATGCTTAATATTGTTATATATTCATTAGGTGGTATACTTCTTGGGAAATTTGATATTAATTTTCATATCCCAATACAATATTGTTATATAACAGGTTTTATGTTTATGTATGCAGTGATATTAAAAAAAGAAAAAATATACAATTATATTTATTATGCTATATTTTTTTGTACTACCTCAGTAATTATATTTCAAGATCCAGGAGTGGCATATGATAGGTATCATTTTATTTTGTTAATTATTAGTCATCATTTTTTATTAATATCTAGTTTTTATACTTTGTATGTATTAGATTATAAAGTAAATAAAAAAGGAATATTTCACTTTGTAATATATTCCTTTATAGTTTATTTTTCAGTATACTTAATTAATATTGTAATGGGTACTAGTTATATTTTTAAAGAGTCTTTACCGTTGTTTTTATATGAATATTTTCCATTTTTAAACAGCATACCTCCACTTATATGGTTCATATTCCTAAGTGTGCCAATGATGATGTTATCGTATTCATTTATATTTTTCAAAAATAAAAGGGACTTAAAGGCCCCACATAAGAGTAAGTAATGCAATTGTTATACCTGCAGTTACAGCTAAGGATATAACTAAAGTTCCTGTTGCAAAACCAGTGCTAGTAGTATACAAATTAGTATCAATTGACTGCGAAGTAGTAGTTCCATTAGATGTATTTCTAATGCGAACTGCTGCTTTTTCATTTGTAGAAGATTGCCCAAAATCACTATTTAGTTTATTTTCATATTGAGTTTTTAAAAACAATATATTGGGTTTGTCTGTATAATTTGAATCATATAACATTTTTATAACTGTATCTAAAGACGAGTAGTATGCTTTTAATTCACTAGTTGGATATAAATTATAGTAATATTGAACTACTAAATAATAATTCAAAAAATCATTTAATAGTTGTAAATCAGATTCTTGTTGCGGTGCAATAAGTAAAAATTTAATCTTGTCAATCTCTTGTTTAATAATATCAATTTCATTTATTTGTTTAGCAGTATAAAATAAATAATTAAAAATATCAGTTGACTTATTTTGAAAAAAACTATTATCAAAATTACTAAGTCTAACACCATTTAATGTAGTATTTAAATTATTTAATGACAATTTATTTTGAGTAATATTCATATTTTGAATATTAGGATACATAAAAATTTGATTACCATTATTATCGTAACCATTGGATAATTTTTTTAAATATTCTAAATAATTTTCATTATTATATATGTTAACTATAGTATCCATTTAAAGTCTCCTACTATAAATTAATAATAACATAATTTATTATTAAACTCAATAATATTATTGTGCTCAATTTTCAAAATTCATCTAACTAATTTTGAAAATCAATCTTTTGACTATGTAATATATTAATGTTAAGTTTGTTTAGAAAGGAGGAATAAATGCTGAATAATATTGTATTAGTGGGGAGATTAACAAAAGATCCAGAATTAGTATCTTGTAAAGGTAATGAAAAAAAGAAAACTGTTATTACTCTTGCTGTAAGTAGAAATTACAAAAATATAGATGGTCATTATGATACTGATTTTATTAGATGTGTCCTTTGGAATGCTATAGCTTCCAATACATGTGAATATTGTCATTCAGGAGATATAGTAGGTATAAAAGGAAGATTAGAAACTTATTCTTATGAAGATGAAAATAAAGAAACTAAATTTATGACTGAAGTTATTGCAGAAAAAATTACATTTTTGTCTAGTGATAAAAAAGAAAAGTGAGTTTACATTAGGTAAATTTAACTCATAGTAATTATTAGAATAGATATACTATCAATAAAGAGGTGTATATACTTGATTATTGGTAGTAGATTGAAAGCAAGAAGAAAAGAACTTGGTCTTACACAAGGAGAACTTGGGGATTTAATTGGAGTAGGTAAATCAGCTATATGTTGCTATGAAAAGGAAACTAGAAATCCTACGTTAGAAAATGTTATAGAAATTATTCAAGTTTTAGGAGTAGGTGCAGATTACTTACTTGGGACTGATGAAATTATTAAAACTGTAAGTGATAAACATCCTAAATATAGAACTATGACACAAGAAGAAATAACATTTATAAATGAATTAAAAAAAGATAAAGTAGTATATGAAATTCTTTT
The DNA here is from genome assembly GCA_964369625.1 of uncultured Muribaculaceae bacterium. Classification (GTDB taxonomy): domain Bacteria; phylum Bacillota_I; class Bacilli_A; order RF39; family UBA660; genus CAKOSP01. The sequence goes on along the minus strand of CAYJFC010000009.1, from coordinate 12,851 downwards.
TGAAGATCCAAAAAGAGGATCTGATTTAATAAAGAAAAAAATAGGATAGAAAAAGGTTATTATTGTAATAACCTTTTTTATTTGTAAAAATCACTCATTAAAAATGGATTTTTAAATTTTCTGACATATTCGTCTACTATAGTATTTACTTCTAAATTCTTTTTTAGTGTAGACATATTATAATTTAATTCTATATGAGATTGAACTATAATATAATACTGTTCGATATTAATATTACTTTTCGAATCAATTTTTTCCAAATTATTTTCTAATATATATAAGGTGAAAATTTCGTCTTGATTTAATCCTATTAAATTCTTTTTATACAATAAATATATATATGCATCATATTTTAATTTTTGTTTAATTATATTTAATCCATTTATATATTCTTCTTTTGAATGATAAGAAATACTAGGGAAATCTTTTTCTACCATATCATTATAAATATAATTAGTTATTTTTTTTATGTTTTCCTGGTACGTATAACCAATTTGACTATTAATTATATACATTTCATTTAAAATTCTTACGAATTCAAATGAATATTCACAATTATCAGAATTTTTATTAATATCTATTTCTAAGGCAGTTAATTTATCTTCAAAATAATTACTAGTTATTTGAGCGCAATCTTTGTCAGTAATGATTTTTATAATAGCAGCACTAACTACTGATTTAAAATCATCGTTATTGTTTATAAAAGTTATATAATTTTCTTCATCATTATTTAATAGCGATTCAATAGTATCTGATAACTCAGTGTTATTCATACTTTTTGAATAAGCATTAACAAATTTTAAAATCCAAGTTTGAAAATTTAAAGTTCGTATTTCTTCATTGTAAAAAAACAGTTCATTTATAAGCTCTGTATTTGCATCAATAGTAGCAAAATCATCTATTTCTTCTTGATTATCATAAGTTATTTCTTCTTGTAAAAGTTCATTTTCCTCAAGAGTGTTAGCTATAGACATAGCAGTTTCTTCATCAACTTCTAAAAAAGATAAATCATCTTCTGTGAAATTAGTATCTTCTTCAAATTGTTTATAAAATTTTTTTCTTTCATTTTCAATATAAAAATATAATGACCTTAAATAATTGAAAAATTTAATATACTTCATATAACCAGCTCATTTCTAGTAATTTATTATAATAGATAAACTTTATAAAAACAATATAAAATTTAATATTATTACATAATATTAAATAGGTGATTTTTTGAAAAAAATTTTTAAGATTGTCAGCGTTTTTTTTCTTTTGATATTTTCTTTTTACTATATTGATAAAATCAATTATATATTAGCAAGTAATAGTAATTTAATGAATGAAATTAAAAACAATATCCATAATTATAATATAAGTCCAGTAAATGCAGTTATTAGCGATAATGAAATAATTCCGGGAATTAATGGTGTTGAAGTAGACATATTAAAAAGTTACTATAATATGCGTGATTATCTAACTTTCAATGAAAATTATTTAGTATATACAAAATTAGAACCAGAAATTAGTATAATAGATAATTATGATAAATATATTACTAGAGGAAATGTTTATAAAAGAAATATTAGTATTATTATTAATAATAATGATTTTATAGAAAAATATTTACTGAATAATAATAAATTATTTAATAAACTAATAACATATAAAAATTATAAAAAGTCTGAAGGTATAGAATATATAAATAATGATATTGAAAATTTTAGCAAATTAGATAATTTACTAAATAATAATTTATGTATTATAAATAATACTAATAATGAATTATGTAGAGAGTACAAATATTATTTAATAAATATAAATGAAAAGGTTAACAATGATAATTATATTGATGTTAAAAATAATCTTTATAGTGGTCAAATCATTTATATAGATGACTATTTATCTTTAGATAACTTTAGAGTTTTATATCAGGAAATACTCTTTAAAAGTTATAATATAGTATATTTAAGTATCTTAATAAGTGAGTAATTTGATTTATTTAATAAAATTTGTTATAATGGTATCACCAATTGAACTTTATATTAACTTAAAAGAATTTATAAGAGGTGATAATTATGAGTAAAATTAAAATTTTTGGTTTGGGTGGACTTGACGAAGACGGAAAGAACACTTATGTAATAGAAATTGATAATTCTATTTTTATACTTGATTGTGGATTAAAATATGCAAATAATAATTTATTAGGAATAGATTATATCATTCCAGATTTTTCGTATTTAGTTAAAAATAAGAAAAAAATAAAGGGTTTATTTTTATCGCATGGTCATAAGGAAAATTTAGGAGCAGTAAAAGATTTAGTAAGAGAAATACCAGAACTTAAAATATACGCTACTAAATTTACTAAATTTGTACTATTAGAAGATGGAATAAATAAAAAAAATATTGAAGAAATATCTGTACACAAGAAAATAAATTTTGGTGCTGTATCAATATTCCCTATAGCGGTATCACATTCAATTCCTGATGCAGTTATGTTTGTAGTAAACACTAAAGATGGAGCAATATGTTATACAGGAGACTTTGTTATAGATCCACTTATGAATGGAAACTATGATATGGATCTAGGAAAAATTGCATATGTTGGTAAACAAGGAGTATTATGTTTACTAAGTGAATCGGCATTTTCTGAAAAAAAAGGTCATACTTCACCTAATCATCATTTGCTTGAATTTTTCAAAGATACTATAAATCATAATGATAATAGAATTATTTTTTCTGTTTTACCATATCATTTATATACAATAGATGAAATATTTAAAGCAGCTGAAAATAAGCATCGTAAAATAGTAGTGATGGGTAAAAAACTTCAAAATGTTATAAATTTTTCTAAAACTGAAGGTTATTTAAAATTTAGTGATGATTTACTAGGAGATTTAAGTCATTTAAATGATCCTAATACTATTATAATGATTCTAGATGATCGTACTAATCCGTACGCTAATTTAAATAAAATATTAACTGGTTATGATAAGTTTATTAATTTGAAAAAAGATGATACAATTGTTTTTGCAGAACCACGTTTTGATAGTAATGAAAAAGCTTTAGTTAAATTGGAAAATGAATTTGCAAAATTTGGTTGTAATGTAGTAAGTGTACCTAAAGATAAAATAATAATGCACCATCCTTCAAGTGAAGATTTGATGCTAATGATTAAACTTATGAATCCTAAATATTATATGCCTGTTAAAGGTGAATACAGATACATGGTGGGGAATGCTAATTTAGCAAGTAAATTAGGAATACCTGCAGAAAATATTATATTAAAACAAAATGGGGAAATAATTACTATAGAAAATAAAAAATTATTACCTAAAACAGAAAAAATTAAAGTTAATGATATATTAATTGATGGTAATAGTACTGATGATGTAGGAGATTTAGTAATAAAAGACCGTCAAATGTTATCTGAAAACGGTATAGTATTAATTAGTGCTACAATATCTAAAAGAGATAAAAAATTAATTGTTGGACCAGAAGTTACAACAAGAGGATTTATATATATAAAAGATTCGCATGATTTAATAAATGAAATTAAAGCACTTAGTGAAGAAGTAATAAAAAGAAATGTTACTCCTACATATGTTGATTATAATAATATTAAAGTTGAAATGCGTGAAGAATTAAGTAAATTTTTATATAATGAAACTGAATGTAAACCTATGATTATTGCTGTAGTGCAAGAAGTATAAAAAATTAAAAATCATCTATAATAAAAATAGGTGATTTTTTATGAAAGAAAATATAATTGTACTGAATTATATATGTCAAAATACTAATATGGGAATAATTGCTATTGATAGTATAATGTCAAATATAAATAATAAAAAATTTTGTAAAATTTTAAAAATGCAAAAAGAAGAATATACTTATATTAATATGGAATCAAAAAAATATATCAATAGATTAAATGGTTTGTTAAAAGATATTAGTTTTACTACTAAACTTATAAGTAAAATGAGTATCAAATTAAAAGTAGGTAAAGAGACATCTGTAAATCAATTATCTAAAATGTTAATAAAAGGCACAAATATGGGAATAATTGATATTACTGAAAAAATAAATAATTATAAAATAACTGATATAAAAACTAAAAAGTTAGCTAAAACATTAAAACAAACTTTAGAAAATAATCTAAATGAACTAAAAAATTACTTATAATGAATATTTTTTAGTTTTTTTTATAAAAATATTTGACAAATATTCAAAATTCTAATATAATTAATTTGAAGTGCTCGTTTAGCTCAGTTGGTAGAGCAAACGGCTGTTAACCGTTAGGTCGTAGGTTCGAGTCCTACAACGAGCGCCATTAGAAATTAAAGTTCCTTTATAGGAACTTTTATTTTGTTTAAATTTAAAATATGATATAATTAATATGGTGATTAAAATGAATGAAGAAAACATTAGTATATTAGAAAGATATGGAACAAATCTTTCTAATAAAGAATATATAACAGATCCAGCAATAGCAAGAGATAGTGAAATAAAAGAAGCTATACTAACACTTTTAACTCCAGAAAAAAGTGCGCTTTTAGTAGGTAAACCTGGGATAGGTAAAACTGCTATTGTAGAAGGTATAGCATATAGAATTAAAAATGATCTAGTTCCAGATGTTATAAAAGGTTATGAAATAATAAAAGTTAATATAACTAGTTTAATTGGTTCTGTTATTAATGAAAGTCAAACTGAAAATAGAATTGATTTACTTGTAAGGGAATTATCTGCAAAAGATAAAACTATAGTTTTTATAGATGAAGCTCATTTATTAGTCAATAAATCAGGTGGGCTTGATTTTGCTAATATGTTAAAAGCAGGTCTTGACCGCGGAGAAATAAAAATGATTGGTGCAACAACTACTGAAGAGTATGAACAATATATATTAAGAGATAGAGCATTTTTAAGAAGATTTCAAAAAATAGATGTACTCGAGCCAAATGAAGAAACAACTATTAAAATTCTAATGGGATCAATTCCTAAAATCGAAAGTAAAATGAATTTAAAAATCACATATGCTCCATATATAACAGAAAAAATAATGAAATTTATTACTCAAATGACTGATGAATATAAAAGAGTTTACGAAATAGCTTCGAGATATCCTGATATTTGTTTAGCTATAGTTTCAAATGCATTTACGTATGCAGCATTTGAAAATTCAAATGTTGTTAAGTTGAAACATTTTTATAAGGCAATATATAATACGAAAAGTATATATGAAGATAGTAAGATTAAAGAACTTGAAAGATTTAAAATAGAGTTTGCTGATATGATTGTTAGCGAATCATTAGATTTAAATGATACTAAATAAATAACATATTAATTTATGTTGTTTTTTTATGTTATAATACATATGAGGTGCAAGATATGAATATTGTAATAATTGGAGCAGGACCAGCAGGTTTAATGGCTGCTATAAAATCTAAAAATAAAAATAATAATGTAACAATATTAGAAAAAAATAGTAATGCAGGAAAAAAACTTTTAATTACTGGAAGTGGTAGATGTAATTATTATAATAGTAATATAAATAATAATAATTATAATTGCAGTAATCAAAATTTGCTTAATAAACTTATATCTTATAAGGATATAGTTTTTGATTATTTAACTAATTTAGGAATCGAAGGATCATTAATAAATAGTTATTATTATCCGGTAAGTAAAAATAGTGCATCAGTACTTAATATGTTAATGCTAGAATGTAAAAATAAGAATATAAAATTTGTTTATGACTATAATGTGAAAAATATAGAAAAGATAAAAACAGAATTTAATGCAGATAAAATAATAGTTGCAACTGGAGGAATGTCTTATAGTAAAACAGGTAGTGATGGATATTTTCATAGCTACTTTAAAAATTTAGGAATTAAAGTTGTAAAGCCACTTCCTGTTCTTACTAGTTTATATACTAATAATAAAGCATCAAATACTTGGGGTGGTATTAGAATTAATTCTAAGCTATCTCTTTATGTAAATGATGAATTTATAAAAGATGAAGCTGGAGAACTCCAATTAGTAGAAAATGGTATTAGTGGTATATGTACTTTTAATATTAGTAGACTAGCTGTAAGATTTATAGATAGCAATGAAGATGTTAAGGTTAGTATAAATTTTATGTCTGAATATAGTGATATAAAAAAATTTTTAAAATTAAGAAATGAAAAACTACCAAATAGAACTTTAATAGAACTTTTAGAAAGTATTATAAATTATAAATTATTATATATTTTATTTAAAAATAATAAATTGGATATAAATACTTCATTTGATGAATTAAATGATAATGATTTAAATAGACTTGAAAAAATATTGACGAAGTATACAATTAATATAAATTCTTATGGAGATTTTAATAAAGCACAAGTAACAAGTGGTGGAATAGATACTTTTGAAATAAATGATAATTTTGAACTTATTAAATATCCAGATGTTTTTGTGGCAGGGGAACTTTTAGATATAGACGGTGATTGTGGAGGATATAATTTAGCTAATGCTTTTATTAGTGGTTATATTATAGGAGAGTACTTAAATGATAAAAATTAGACAAATAAAAATAAATATAAATGTTTATAATGATGAAACAATAAAAAAACATATTTACAGAAGATTAAATATTAATATAAAAGATATAATTGATTATAAGATATCAAAAAAATCTATAGATGCTAGAAAAAAACCTGAAATATATTTTATTTTGGAAGTATTAGTTAACGCTAATAATGAGGAAGATATACTTTTAAGAAATAAGGATAATGATGTTTTAAATTATGTTGAAGAAAATTATATTTTTAAGGTAAATGCTAATAAAAATAAAGAGAAAATAGTTATAGTTGGATCTGGACCATCTGGTCTTATATCTGGTTATTTGCTAGCTAAAAATGGTTTTAATCCACTTATAATTGAAAGAGGTAAAACTGTAGAAGAAAGAGAACTTGATATAGCTGATTTCTTTGAAACAGGTAATTTGAATCCTGAATCGAATGTTCAATTTGGTGAAGGTGGAGCTGGAACATTTTCTGATGGGAAATTAAATACTTTAATTAAAGATAAAGAAAATAGATTTAAATATTTATTTAATCTATTAGTAAAGTTTGGAGCTCCAGAAAACATATTGTATGAAAAAAATCCTCATATAGGAACAGATATACTTAGAAATGTGATAATTAATATGAGAAAAGAAATAATATCTTTGGGTGGTAAATTTATGTTTAATACTAAATTAACTGATATCAATGTTGAGGATAATAAATTAAAAAGCATAGTAGTCAATGATTTAGAAACTATTAATTGTGATATTTTAGTGCTTGCAATAGGGCACTCTGCTAGAGATACTTTTGAAATGCTTTATAATAATAATATATTAATGGAATCAAAACCTTTTGCAGTTGGTGTACGAGTGCAGCATAAACAAGAAATGATTAATGAAAGTCAAATAGGCTTGAAAAATCATCCACTTTTAGAAAATCAAAGTTATAAATTAACATATCAAACAAAAAATAAAAGAGGAGTTTATACATTTTGTATGTGCCCAGGGGGATATGTTGTAAATTCATCAAGTGAAAAAAATTCTCTTGCTATTAATGGTATGAGTTATCATGATAGAAATTCAGAAAATGCTAATAGTGCAATAATAGTTACTATAGATAAAAGTGATTATGGCCATGAAGCTTTAGATGGTATAAAATTTCAAAGAAATTTAGAAGAAAAAGCATATACTTTAGGTAATGGTAAAATTCCAACGATGTTGTATAAAGATTTCAAAGAAAACACTGAAACAATAAAAGTGGGTAAAATAAACCCTATTTTTAAAGGTGATTACCAATTAACTAATATTAAAGATATATTTCCTGAATATATAAATGAATCCTTAATAGAAGCAATAGAAAATTTTGGTAATAAAATAAAAGGTTTTTCTAATGATGATGTGTTAATATCAGCAGTAGAATCTCGAACTTCATCACCAGTTAAAATTATTAGAAATGATAATTTTGAATGTAATATTAATGGAATTTATCCTGCCGGTGAAGGGGCTGGTTATGCTGGAGGAATCACATCTTCATTTATAGATGGAATGAAAATAGCAGAAGCAATTGTTAAAAAAAACACTAATGAAAATTAGTGTTTTAATGTATTAATTTTTTTATAATGTTTTTATATTTAATAAATTCTTGATTATTCTTATCTATTTGCAATATATATAATATTTTTCCATATATCTTTTTTAAGTAGAAAACACTGTCTTCATTAATATCGTTTTTTATTAAATGATTTTTAATACCAAATTTATTTATGTAATATACAGATTTTCTAATATCTTTTCTGTAATTTTTAGGAGATTGTAATTTTTTATTAATAATAATACCAGTTATAATTTTTCTATTATGCTGTTTTAATAGTCTTACTTTTTTGTAATTCAAATGTAAATTTAATTTTCCTAGTTCTTCTTTTATTAAAACAATTAATTCCTTTTTATTAAAATCTCCAGAAAAAGTTAAATCATCAGAATAACGTGTATAAACTATATTGTTATTATTACAATAATTACCTATAATATAATCAAAATTTCTTAGTATTAGATTACTAATATATGCTGAAGAAGGCGCTCCTTGAGGTAAATATCCATTATATGTACATAGCTCTGTTAATAAATGACTTATTCCTTTGGGATATAAAGATTCAGGAAAAACTATGTTATGAACTAATTCATATGTAATATTATCAAAAAAATTTTTAATATCTAATTTTAATATATTGCCATTATTTAAATGTGGTTTTACATTATCTATAATTGAATAGTTTTTCATATAAGCTTTTGAATAAATTGAAACAGATTTTGTTACTAAAATATTTTTCAAAATATTTCTTTGTATGTGTTTCAAATTATTAGAGGGTATATATATTTTTCTTATTTTATTATTGTTTGTAATATTACATATTTTATAATTTTTATTTATAGTATTACTGATAGTATAAAGAATATTAATTTTCTTTTCATCAGTAATTTTTAAATCAATTAAATTAAGAGATATTATAAATTCTTTATATTTATTTAAGTCTAAATATTTCCACATATAATACCTCCTAATAGCAACACATAAAATATTATAATATGGAGGTGAACTGCAGCGAAGTAAAACGCAGCGCCTACATGAAATGTAGAGTAGTTCACTAAGAATAATTATAATTATTGATACACATTTATCTATCCCATAACGAATCGCTATAGTAGGAAAAATCCTAAGGCTGTTGCTTGCTAGTATTATAACATATAATAAAAAAATTTAATAAATTAATTTCTATTAACTTTTATTTTTATTCTGTGGAAGTTCTAGTTGCTAACTTTCATTAAATAGAGTATAGCTTTAATATGGTTTATTATAATAAGAGATTGTGATTAGTTGGTATATTTGTTATTATATACATATATTTATAGTTTGGGAGTCAGTGGTATGAAGATTAAAAATAAAAAAATTGAAGAAAAAATATATGAATTTATGGGTATTAAATATTTTAAAAAAATAATTATATCATTAGGAAAAATTATAACAAAAGATAATGCTAGTTTAAAAGAAAATAATTATTTTTTACATAGATTGTCTGTTAATAGTATAAATAATTTCAAGAAAAATGGCATCAGAAAAAATATAATAATTCATTTAACAGGAGTGTTATTAAGTATTGTTGGAATGTTGTTTACTCCAACATTTTTATATGTATTTTTGTTGTTGTCTAATTTATATTGTGTTATGCTTCAAAGATATAATTATATAAGAGTAAATAAGGTGCTAAAAAAATTGGGAATCAGAGAAAATAGAAGACAAGAATTATCAAAATCCATGACACAATCATCACAAAATAAAAATATAAAAGATAATGATTTTAATTTGAATGATAATAAAGAGGTTGTTTATTCAAATGCTATTTTAAATTCTTCAAAAGAAATAAGTGAATATGTATTAAATGAATATTCTAATATGAGTTATGAAGAAAAAGATGTTGTTAGACAACGTACTAAAAGAAATCAGTAAACGTAATAAACAAAAGAAAACTAACATTTAAATGATTTAATATCTTTATTTTTATAACAGTGCAATTTTAGTTTTAGTTGCTAACTTCCCATAAGTAGAATATAAATCTATTGTTTTGTAAATGCAATAGATTATTTTAACGAGTGAAAAATTATGTAATTAATTATTAAATAATTATAATAATAAAAAAATGATTTTATGTTATAATTTATAATGTAATGACATGAGAGAGAGTAGTAAAATAGTGGTTAAAAAAAAGAGTAATAAATTTTTAAAATTATTAAGTCAAGATTCTATGGCATATATTAATAAATATATTTCTCAAATATTATTATTAATTATTAATACTGATGTTTATATTGTATATGCAGTAGGAGAAAACATATATAATTTTATTTATGGTGGAATATACGCTATATCAGAAAGTGCTAAACGCGATACTAAAAGGCAAAAAACAATAGAAAAACAGAGTGAACATATTTCAAATACCGTTTTAATTAATATATTGTATGGTACGTTTTTATGCTTATTAGTATTTCTTTTTAGAAATAAAATTGGAGAGATATTTTTTGATAATAATCAATTCATTAAAATATTAAATATTTATTTTATTTTTATGATCTTAAAAAGTATAGTTATAGGAATTTTAAGACCTTTATACTCTGTTGGAAACACTGAAGGAAATATAGTAGACATTGCTAAAATAAATAAAAATAGATTAACTTATATTAATATTTTATTAATTATATTATTAGGTCTATCTAAAATAATTTCAATGAGTAATGCAGTTATATTAATATGCATATTATCTATATATATTGTAACAGAAATACACCAAACATATTTAACATATAAGATAGTTGGTAAAGTAAAGTTTAAATATATGGAAATTAAAAAGGGAGTAAAAATATTAAAAGAAAATTATCACTATTTATTAAGTATTATGGTATATGATTCTGGCATAATTATTTCCACTTATGTAGGATCACTATTTGGAAATATTGGAATATTGATAAGTAAAGTATTGTATGAAAGTTATAAATTTGGAACATTTATTCATAATATATACGTTAAATATATAGAAGAACAAATGTATATTGGTAAAATAAAAAAATACTCAGTTGTTATAAGAAGAACAACAATAAGTGCAATAATAGGTTCAATACTATCTATGATTATATTTACGTTGCAACTAAGTTATAATATTGAATTTAGTGCCGTTGAATCAGCTACTTTATATAGTTATATATTTATTTTTGTTTATTGTATGAGTTATTGTTTAGACTACTCATCAGATATAATAACAAGAATTAGTGGAAACGTTAAACAATTGCTTATAATTTCAATAATAGATTTAATTATTAAAATTATAATTGTAATAATAATTCACTATATAAATGTAGATATATATTGTGCTTTTGCACTATTACTACTCGGAGGATTTATTTCATATATAAATGTTTTTAGAATAGTTAAAATGAATAAACGAGTAAGTATATATTCTTAAAAATATTAAAAGAAAAAGTTGATAGATTAATTTCTATCAACTTTATTTTTATTCTGGGGCATTTATAGTTTTAGTTGCTAACGTAGATTATAGCTCGTAAATGCAATATAATTTTTTATTAACTTTTTATACTAAATTTATAATATCTTGATATAGATAAAAAGTTCCAATTACAAAAGTAACTCCATTAAAATTATTTAAGTATTCTATAGTGTCTTTTAATTCCATCTTTAATATATTAGTAGAATAATTTATAGCGTAATTATATAGTTCTTCTTTTGGTCTGAAAAAATTTTTTTGATTACCTTCTGTAAAAATAACAGTACAGTCTTCAGAAATAATTTTTTTAATAATAGATTCATATTTTTTCTTTTTTAATATAGAAATGATATATAATTTCTTTTGTTTCTCATAATAATTATATACATTTTCAAAAAAAACATTGATAGATTCTTCATTATGAGCACCGTCATAAATTATTAGAGGTTCGGTTGATATAGTTTCGAATCTTGCTTTATGAATAATTGAAACAAGCCCATTATTTATAGCGTTAGAGGAAATTTTAAATCCTTTTTTATTGAGAATTTCAATAGTTTTTATTATTAATGAAGCATTTCTTTTTTGAATATTTCCACTTAAATTTATTTTTATTTCGTTATTCACTTTTTTTACAATATGAATTATATTATTTTTTAATTTACATTCACTTCTAAAAATATTTAATATATTATCGTCATTATTAAATATTACTGTGTCAGAGTTATTTTTAATTATTCCTGCTTTTTGAAAGGCTATTTCTTCTAGAGTGCTACCTAATATGTTAGTATGATCATAACTAATAGAAGTAATTATAGATACTAAAGGATTAGCGACAAAATTTGTGCTGTCATATCTTCCTCCAATTCCAGTTTCTAATATAACCAAATCAACTTTATTATCTTTGAAAAATAATAATGCTACCATACATAAAATAGAAAAAAAAGATATTTTGCTCGGATATTTTTCAATTACCGGTTGTAATTTATTATAATAATATAGAAATTGATCATCTGTAATTTCTTTATTGTTAATTGTTATTCTTTCATTAAATCTAATTAAGTGGGGTGACATAAATTTTCCAACTTTATAATCGGCTTTAAGCATAATACTATTTAAAATTTCACAGCAACTGCCTTTTCCATTAGTTCCTGCAATATGAACAACTTTAATACTTTCATTTATTTTAAAAATTTTATCGTAATAAGCCATTACTTCTAATTTTAAATCTTTTTCCGATACATAGTATTTTTTTAATAAATTTTCAATCATATTTT
>CAYJFC010000008.1:0-47535 GCA_964369625.1 uncultured Muribaculaceae bacterium | reverse complement strand
ATGAAATGCATTATGCAACAAAAGAAGCAACTGAAAAGGGCATGAATGAAGGAATGGAAAAAGGAATAAAAAAAGGAATTGAACAAGGAATAAAAGAAGGTATTGAGCAAGGTATTGAAAATAATATCAAAGCAATGCATGAAAATAAAATGAGTATTGAAGATATATCTAAATATACAAATATAAGTCTGGAAAAGATTAAAAATATTTTGAATAAATAATCTATAGTCATATAATATGCCATCAAATTGATGGTTTTTTTATGAAATTAATTAAATGTCACGATAATGTAATAATAGTTTGCTATACTATTATTAAGGAGAGAATTTATGGAAATATTAAAAGTAGAAAATTTAGTAAAAGAGTATAAAAGTGGAGATGCAGTAATAAGTGCAGTTAATAATACTTCTTTTAGTGTAAATAAAGGAGAATTTGTTGCAATAATAGGAGCATCAGGATCTGGAAAAAGCACACTTCTTCATTTAATTGGAGGTGTAGATAAACCCACAAGTGGTAAAGTATATATTGGTGGAACTGATATATATTCTCTTAATAGAGAAAAACTTGCTATCTTTAGAAGAAGGCAAATAGGACTTATTTATCAGTTTTTTAATTTAATACCAATTTTAACAGTTAAAGAAAATATTACACTGCCAAGAGATTTAGATAATGCAAAAAGTGATGAAGAAAAATTTAATGAGCTTATAAAAGTGTTAGGTTTAGAAAAGAGAATTCATCACTTGCCAAACGAATTATCTGGTGGAGAGCAGCAGAGAGTATCCATTGGTAGATCTTTAATAAATGAACCATCTATAATACTAGCAGATGAGCCAACGGGTAACTTAGATAGTAAAAATTCAGATGAAATAATTTCCCTGCTTAAACTATCAAATAAAAAATATAAGCAAACTATAGTTATGATTACACATGATATTGAAATAGCTAAAATAGCAGATAGAGTAATAACTATTGATGATGGAAAAATCATAAAGGATGAAAAAAATTATGAAGATTCTAAATAAAATAACACTTAAAAATATCAAATTAAATAAACAAAGATCAATAGTAACTATAGTAGGAATAACATTATCTTGCGCACTTATAACTGCGCTACTGAGCTTAGTTATTTCATTTCAAAACACACTTATAATAGAATCGCTTGAGTCTGGCGGCAACAGACATGTTACATTTAAAGATGTGGAATATAATAATTTAAGTGAAATAAAAAATCATAAAGATGTAGAAGATTATTATATAACTACATCATCAACAGCCAAAGTAACTTACGATAATGGTGAAGATTATATAGGCCTTATTGGTATAGATGAAAAGGGATTAAAATCTTTTGAAAATTTAATAGATAAGGGAAATATTCCTAAAAACGAAAATGAAGTAGTAATAGATTTATATTATGCAGATAAATTTAATGTAAAAATAGGTGATGATATTACTTTATATCAAGGTACTAGGTATTCAGATGGATATATTTTAAATGATCATAACCCAGTAATATATGATGAAGAAGGTAACTTATTAGAAACTTATGAAGTAGATGATATAAAAACATATAAAGTCGTAGGAATATCAAATTACTATACATATTTAAGTACTCAGTATAACTACAATATATATACCTATAAACAAACATATAATAATAATGATTTATTGTCGGTTCATACAAAATATTATAATCCAGCAGACTTTGAAAAAATAACAAATGAAATTAATGGAACTAATAATATAGAATCAAGTAATGGAAAATATGAATTAGATTTTAATACAGAATTTTTAAGATGGTCAGGATATTTAGGGAATGATAAAACAAGAGAATTTACTTATATATTAACAGCGATAATAGCTTTAATAATAATAGGAACATCGGTATTTTGTATAAGAAATTCATTTGCAATATCTACTACAGAAAAAACAAAAATGTATGGAATGATTGCAAGTGTTGGTGCAACTCCTAAACAAATAAAAAAATCAGTACTTGTTGAAGGGTTTTATCTAGGAATAATTGGAATACCTCTTGGTATAATATCTGGAATAGTTACAGCACTTGGTTTAGTAAAAGTAATTAATATTTTAATTACAGAAGGCCAATCATTTAATTTTTTATTCTCGGTATCAATCGAATCAATAATACTTAGTATTATGCTTGCTTCAATAACAATATATTTTTCTGCATTAGGTAGCTCAAGAAAAGCAAGTAAAATAACTGAAATAGAAGCTATAAAAAATCAAAACGAAATTAAAATAAAAAATAAAAAAATGAAATGTCCTGCTATAATAAGTAAAATATTTAAAGTAGGTGGAGTATTTGCTTATAAAAATATGGTGCGTAATAAAAGTAAATTTAGAACAACAATAATATCACTTGCAGTAAGTGTAGCGATATTTATATCATTATCTTATTTTATGCAAATAGGGTTTGATATGACTGAAGAAATTTATAAAAAATCTACATTTGACATTTTAGTTGGAATAAATTCACATGAATTTACAAACGAAGAAAAATATGAAATTTTTGATGATATTGTAAACTTAGGGAAAATAGAATCTTATTCAGTTCACGAAACTGATACATTCATTACAAATATAAGTACTGCTAATGAAAGATTAATAAGTGGATTTTATGAATTTAGTGATAATCAAACTATAGAATTAACTGCTATTGGAGATGCTGAATATAGAAGATTATTAGAACTTAATGATTTGTTATATGAAGATGCTTTTGATACAGGATTATTACTATATGACACAATCGAAATAGTTAATAGTAAAGGCGAATATGAAAAAGTAAAATATTTCAAAGATGGAGTTAATGAATTAAAGTTAAATAATTTTGAAAATGAATATATAACTGATATAAAGCTTATTAACATAAAAGAAGGACCTATCGGTGCAGAGAACATGTATTCGTCAAATCCTATATTAATTGTTTCGAATGAATTTTTAAATTCAATTAGCGAAGATAGCTATATCGAATCTTTATATATTAATACTCCGTATATTCAGGAGCTACATGATAAAATTATGGAATATGATGATGAAACTGGAACTAATTTGCACATTTGGAACATGCAAGAATACATAGAAATGCAAGAAAATATGCTTCTTCTAATCGGAATATTCTTATATGGATTTATTGGTGTAATTATATTAATAAGTTTAACAAATATATTTAATACAATTACAACTAATATGAAACTAAGAAGTAAAGAATTTGCTATTCTTAAATCAATAGGTATGACAAATAAAGAATTTAAAAATATGATAAGATTGGAAAGTATATTCTACGGAATAAAATCATTATTCTGGGGATTATCAATAGGATTACTTCTTGCTTATGTACTATATTATTTAATAGTAAAATATGAAATTATGGGATCATCTGAAGTTGTAGCACAATTTAATATTCCATGGATATATATATCAGTAGCAATAGTATTTGTATTCTTAGTAATAAATTTAATAATGAGAGTATCACTTTCAAAAATTAATAAACAAAATATTATTGAAACAATCAAGAATGAAAATATATAATTTTTCATTCTTTTTCTTAAATTATGGTAAAATAATAAGGAGGAAATCCATATGAAAAAAATATTATTAGTAGAAGATGAAAAAAATATTGTAGATGCTGTTGTATACTATATAGAGCAGTATTACAACATAGATATAGCTAGAACTAAAAAAGAAGCACTAGAAAAAATAAATAATTACTATGATTTAGCAATATTAGATATTAATTTACCAGATGGAAATAGTTTTGAATTTTCTAATAAATTTAAATGTCCGATAATATTTTTAACTGCATCAAGTGATGAAGATACAATTGTAAAAGGGTTACAACAAGCAGAAGAATATATTACTAAACCATTTAAAAATAAAGAATTATTACTACGTATTGAAAAAGTATTAAAAAGAAATATTACAAACTTTTTAATATATAAAAACATAACAATGGATATTTTATCAAACAAAGTAACTGTTAATAATAAAATTATATCCCTTGCAGCACTTGATTTTAAAATACTAGAAATACTATTAATTAATGCAGAAAAAATAATATCAAGAGATAAACTAGCAAATGTAATATATGATAATACAGGGAACTTTGTTGAAGATAATACACTTAGTGTATACATTAAAAGATTAAGGGATAAACTCGGAGTTGACTGCATAAAAACTATTAAGAAAGTAGGCTATAAGCTTGAAGAAGATTAGTATATTGATAATTGTCATAATTATTATTATATCAACACTTATAACAGCATATACATATAAGAAAATGTATGATGAAAAACTATTAAATATAGTAAATGAAATAATATATAATAATCCAGAAATAAATATAAGTGATTTAGCAGAAATATTAAAAAGTCCTAGTAATAATTTAGAAAATAAACTGAAGATGTATGGTTATGACAATACGTTATTAGAAAACGATAAAAATAATATAGTAATATATTCTTTAATAATAAATATATTACTGGGGGTTATACTAGTATTAGTAATTAGTAAAATTAAAAATACAAAGGATAAAAGTATTAAGAAAAAAATTAATGAACTAATAAATTATTTAGAAGGTGTAAATAAAGGTAATTATAGTTTATCTTTAAATAATTATGATGAAAGTGATTTTTCTAAACTAAACGATCAAATATACAAGACAACTATAATTTTAAAAGAAGCAAAAGAGAATTTACTTAATGATAAAGTAAATTTAAAAAATAATTTAGCAGATATATCTCATCAATTAAAAACCCCGTTAACATCAATTATGCTGATGCTTGAAAATATAACTCTTGATAATAAAATGACATCAAAAAAAAGAAATGAATATATTAATAAAGTCTCAGATCAAGCAGATAAAATGAAATACTTAATTGAAGTACTACTTAAATTATCAAGACTAGATGCAAGTGTAGTAGAATTTAATGATGAAAATATTTTTGTGAAAAATCTTGTCAGTAAATCTGTTTTAAATTTAGAACATTTAATCAAAGAAAAAAATATTATTGTAAATCTAAAAATAGCAAAAAATTGCAAAGTTAATTGTGATACAAAATGGCAAGAAGAAGCTATTACTAATATTATAAAAAACGCAGTGGAAAATTCTTTTGAAAATGGTGTTATAGATATAAGCTCATATGAAAATAATTTTAATACCTCTATTATTATTAAAGATTATGGAAAAGGTATTAACAAAAAAATGCAAAAACAAATATTTGAACGTTTTAAAAAAAGTGAAAATTCATCTGGTGTTGGTATAGGGCTTAATTTAGCTAAAACTATAATTGAAAAAAATAATGGAATTATTACAGTTGATTCAGTTATAAATGAATATACAAAATTTGAAATTAAATATATAAAAAAATAATATCACATAGGTATTATTTTTTTATTATACATGTTATAATTTTAATTGAGGATAGATTATATGAATAAAAAAGGATTTGCACTTCTAGAAACACTTATAGTAGTTGTGATATTATCAGCATCACTTTTAACTATATATAAAGCATATAGTTATTCAGTTAGAAATGAAACTATAAGGCTTTACTATGATGATGTAGCATATATTTATGAAACTAATTATGTAAAAGATATTATAAAAGAAACTAATTATGTTGATGTAATAAATCATAGCGATATATTATATGATATAACTGAGAATCTAAACTCTGAGCAATTAAGTGCTTTTAATGTTGAAAAACTTTACTTATTTAAAGCAGATTATGATTTAATGGCAGTATGTTCAGATGGTGAAATATTTTCAGGTAATAATGAGCTATGTAATAATTCATTTGCGAGTGCATCAGAAAATTTAATAAAATATTTACGATACCTAGGTAATGAAACGTATGAAGAAGACGAGTATTTAATTGTTGCTGTATATAAAAATGATGCTACTTACTATGCATCTTTATCTATGGGGGTACATCATGAATAAAAAAGGATTTATTTCTACGTCTTTAGTTTATTCAATGTTTATTGTTTTTATTCTTTTAACAACTTTAATACTGGCTTTATATACAAATAATAGAAATTTATTATCTAAAGAAAAAGAGGAAATAAAAAATGTACTTAATAATAAAATAAGTTTAAATGTATATGATACAATTATTATAAATGAATTATCATTTACTATTATTGAAAATTCTTCTGAAGTGGTATTAGTATTTAATGATTTAATAAATGAGCCACTAGATAGCTGGGATTTTATTTTAAGTAATGAAGTTAAAAATTATGATTATTTGTCCTACGACGAGTATGTTAAACATGAGAAAAACATTCTTAAGTTAAATCAAAAATATGCTCTTAAAGGGGCTAGTTATATAGTAACTGAAGAAAATTTATTAGAGCAAAGTGCAAGCGAAGAAGAAATGCATTTCAGACCTATTATAATAATAGAAAAAAATAATTTAAGTAAAGTAGGTGATAGTTATGAAATTAAATAATAAAGGATTAACTATTACTGAGCTTCTTGTTTCAATAGCGTTAGTATCAGTGGTGATGATATTTGTATATATGATGCTTGATAGTGTAAATGATGATTATTACAATTCTGATTTTGCTATTAATAATCAAACAATTAGATTGGAAATAATAAAAAGCATTCAAAATAATTTATTAGATGAAACTGTTGAAAATATTACTTACAATAATAATGAAATAATAATAGAATATATAAATAAATCGTCTTCAATTAATATTACTAGTGAGTCACTTATATTCATTAATAAAAATGGAATAAAGACTAAATGGACAATGGATGAGGCGTATATATCAAATGATGTATTAATTAATTCTGCTGTAGTAGGTGAACATATTAAATATGAAATTAATATTCCTATATACACAGATAATAATAAAAATAATTCTATTAACAATAATAAAGTAGATGATATTATAATTAATTACTATGGTTTAAATTAATATAATAATGAGTATTGCAATTATAGACGAAAATATTCTTCCTTTTAAAAAAGAAGAATATTTTATTTTGTTTTCATTTATAAATGTTAAAATTTGAGCATGTATAGATAAACCTCCAAAGGAAATAATAAATGTAGCTATTATTTCTTTAATAGTGGTATTTACATTTAAATCAATTAAACTATTAAGACCATTTGTTATTTCAAATATTCCATTAATAACTGTATTTAACAGATTATTATCAATATATAAAGTTACAATACTACTAATAATCATAAAAAAAGTAATTGATCCAAGAATAATTATTATATTTATAATATTTTTTTTAATTGAATTAATTAACACATTAGAAAATATTTCTGTTTTATGATTGTTTATTGGAGATTTAATTAAATCTACTTTAGGCAGTGTTATACCAAGAAGAATATTACTTGTATAAAATGAGAACATTATTTTTAAAACAGATTCAGAGTTATTAAATATTAAATAGAGCATTGAATATAAAAATAAAGGGTTACAAAAATATGTAAATTTGATTAATCTATTTGCTTCACCAGATGATATTTTTTTCATGTTAAGTAAATTATTTATAACAAATGCATTAGTAGGAGAACCACCAATTAAAGATAATAATATAACAATAAATCCATTTGAAGATGTTTTAAATAATTTATTAAATATAATGCCTAGTACTGCATTTATATATTTAGTTAAATTATAATTTATTAATAAATCTTGCATAATAAACATTATGAATAAATTTGGAAATACTTTAGTTAGCCATATATTAAATGAAACTGTTGTTACGTGCGATATTAACAACCTATTTAAAAATAATAACGTGATAAATAATATAATAAGTAATATAATTAGTAAATTTTTTATATTTTTTTTCATTTATTCTCCAAACTTTGGTATAATTAATAAAGGTGATAATATTGTTTAATAAAATATATGATAAAATAAAAAAATTTTTCAAAGAAAACTACAAATTTTTAATTTGTTTAGCGCTCATTTTCGCTTTTTTCAGGATAGAACTTCCATATGTAATATATACTCCAGGTGGTAATATTAATTTAAATGATAGGATAGTTATTGAGGATAGCGAAAACTCGAAGGGTTCACTTAATATGGCTTATGTAACTGTGTATAGAGCTTCTGTGCCATTTATATTACTATCATATATTTTACCTAATTGGGATTTAACTGATAAAAGTGATATAACTGCAGATAATCAAAGTTTAGATGAAAAATTTGAACTAGATAAAATTATGATGGAAACATCTATTGATAGTGCAACGCTCCTTGCATATGAAAAAGCTGGAGAAAGTATAGAAATAAAAGAAGAAACTCTTAATATAGTGTATATTGCTCCGGAAGCTAAAACAGATCTTGCTACTTTTGATATAATTCAAAATGTAGATGGCAACATTTTAACAAGTGATGAATTATATACTTATATTGCTTCTAAAAATGTTGGAGATACTATTACTATGCAAGTTCTTAGGGATGGAAAAGTAGTTGATGTAACAAGTGAAGTAATTTTATTAGATGGCGAAAAAAAAGTGGGTATATTATTTGTCCCAACATATGAATTTATTACAGATCCTAAAATAGAAATATCAAGTGAAAGTGATGAATCTGGTCCATCAGGAGGACTTATGTTAACGCTTTCAATTTATGATAAATTAATAGATGAAGATATTACTGGTGGTAAGAAAATAGTAGGTACTGGAACTATTGATACAAACGGTGAAGTTGGAAAAATAGATGGTGTTAAATATAAAATACTTGGTTCGAAAGATGCAGATATATTTTTGTGCCCAGAAGAAAATTACGAAGAAGCAATAAAAGTTAAAGAAGAAAATAATTTGGATATTCAAATTTATTCGGTAAAAACATTTGATGAAGCGACTAGTTTACTTGAAGATATTAAATAATTTTAATATCTTTTTTATTTAAATTAATTATAATAAATGTTATAATATATCAAGTGATTAATTATGAAGTTAAGTGAAGTAAATAAAAATGAATTAAGTCCAATGATGCAGCAATACGCAGAGGTTAAAGATAGTTATAAAAGTGAACTAGTTTTTTTTCGTTTAGGAGACTTTTATGAACTGTTTTTTGAAGATGCTATAATTGCCTCAAGAGAGTTAGAATTAACATTAACTGGCAAAGTTGCTGGTCTTAAAGAAAGAGTACCAATGTGTGGTGTTCCTCATCATGCGCTAAAAGTATATTTAGAAAAATTAGTAAATAAAGGATATAAAGTAGCTATTGCTGAGCAACTTGAAGACCCTAAGAACGTTAAAGGCGTAGTAAAAAGAGGTGTTGTAAGTGTAGTGTCTAAAGGAACTATTGCGGATTTTGAATTACTAGATGCTCACAATGAATCTTATATAGCTAGTATATTAAAATTTCCTGATATGTACCTACTTACTTACTTAGATATATCAACAGGTAATTTATCAAGTATAAAACTTTCTTTTAATGAAGAAGTACTCATTAATGAAGTTTTATCATTGGGCATAAAAGAAATTATCATGTTAGATAATTTAGAAACTAATTTAATAAATATATTAAAAAATAATTACAATATAGATGTTATATATAATGAAGATTTATTAGTGAATTTAGAAAATTTTGATGAAAATTTAGATGTAAGAACAGTTATGGGAATAAAACATTTATTTTATTATTTACAAAATAAATTATTAAAAGACCTTAATCATATAAATGAAGTAAATATAATTAATAAAATGGAAACTTTAGAAATGGATATCCATACGATTAGAAATCTTGAATTAATAGAAACATTAAGACTTAAAGAAAGAACATATAGTTTAATATGGTTGATGGATAAAACAAAAACTGCAGTGGGTTCAAGAAAACTTAAAAATTGGCTTTTAAATCCACTTAAAGATATCGATAAATTAAATGCTAGATATGACAAAATAGAAAAAATAAATACTGAATTTATTTTTAAAACACAACTAAGAGATTATTTATTTGAAATATATGATTTAGAAAGATTAACTGGAAAAGTTGCAAATGGTTCTTTAAATGCAAGAGATTTATTACAAATCAAAACAAGTTTAAAAGTACTTCCTGGAATAAAAGATATAGTAACTAAACTTAAATTTGATTATAAATTTTCTTTACATACTGATTTATATAATTTACTAGAAAATTCTATAAATGAAGAATGCCCAGTAACACTTAAAGATGGTGGACTTATAAAAAGTGGATATAATGAATTATTAGATGAATATAAAGAAATAAGAAAAGGTGGAAAGCAGTTTGTTGCTAACTTTGAAAAAGAAATAAAAGAAGAAACTGGAATTAAAAATTTAAAAGTAGGTTTTAATAAAGTATTTGGTTATTACATCGAAGTATCTAAAGGATCAGTAAAAGATATTAAAGAAGAATTTGGTTTTGAAAGAAGACAAACTTTAGCTGGAGCAGAACGTTATATTTCTCCTCTTTTAAAAGAAAAAGAAAGTATTATTTTAAATGCAGAAGAAAAAATAAATGAACTAGAATATGAATTATTTTTAGACATTAAAGAAAAAATAAAAGAAGAAATATCTTCAATAAAGAAAACTGCAGCAGTTATAAGTGAACTCGATGCATTAGCTGCTTTAGCGGAATGTGTTGATATCTATGATTTAGTTAGACCAAAACTTAATAATTCTAAAAAAATGAATATTATTAATGGTAGACATCCAGTAGTAGAGGCAGTATTAAAAAGTGAATACGTCGCTAATGATTGTTTCATGGATAAAAATTCTAGTACACTGCTTTTAACAGGTCCAAATATGAGCGGTAAATCAACTTATATGAGGCAACTAGCAGTAATAGTAATAATGGCTCAAATGGGATCTTTTGTACCAGCTAAATCAGCAGAAATAAGCATTATAGATAAAATATTTACTAGAATAGGTGCATCAGATGATTTAGTGTCTGGAGAATCTACTTTTATGGTAGAGATGAAAGAAGCCAAAAATGCAATATGCGGGGCAACAGAGAATAGTTTAATATTATTTGATGAACTAGGAAGAGGAACTGCTACATATGATGGTATGGCAATTGCTAAAGCAATACTAGAGTATGTATCAAAAAATATCAAATGTTTTACTCTTTTTTCTACACATTATCATGAACTTACAACTTTAGATAAATCAATTCCTAATATTAAAAATATACATGTTAGTGCTGTTGAAGATGGAAATAATATTACTTTTTTACATAAAATTAAAAATGGGCCAGTTGATAAAAGTTATGGTATACATGTTGCTCTTTTAGCACAAATGCCAAATGAACTTATAAAAAGAGCATCTGAGATTCTTTTTGAATATGAAAATAATAGTAAACAAGTAAAAAAAGAAGAAAAAGTTCAACTGCAATTATCTTTTGATAGCCCTAAAAAAGAAAGTGAAATTAATAAAATATTAAAAGAAATTGATATTCTTCATTTAACCCCTATGGAAGCAATAAATGAATTGTTTTTATTAAAAGAACTAGCACAAAAGGAGGAAAAATAGTGAAAATTAAAGAAATAATTAAATTCTTAAAAAAATATATAAAACAAGAGAAAAAACTTTTTATACTTGCATTTTCTATGGTTACTATAAACGCACTACTAGGTATGACATATGGATATTTTGTAGGTCTTGGTACAGAGTATGTTACAGTAGCTAATTTTAAACTTGCAGTTATAATATTAAGTATATATATGGCTATTGCCTTAATTGACACAATATTTTTTGAAAGACTTGGAAGAAAGTACATGGGTATTTTCTTTAATAATATAATGGAAAAAATTAGTTTAGATGTATTTAAAAAGGTAGCTAACTTACCAGCAGTAGCATTTGAAGAAAAAACTAGTGGTGAACTTATTAATAGAGTTACTAAAGATTCTGCAACTATATCTGAGGCACTTCGTAATTTAATGAATACTGTATTATCTTTATTTACAGCGGTTGTAATATTTATATTCATCTTTATAAATTCATGGATAATAGCTCTTGAAATAGTTATATATAGTATAGTTGCCTATACTATATCAAAAAAATATCTTCCACTTATTAGAAAAAATCAAAAAGATATTACTAAAGAAAGTGATCAGTCTGTTTTAGAAGTAAATGAAACAGTACGTGGAATAAGAGAAATTAAAGCTCTAGGTATAAAAGATAGAGTAATTAAAAGTGTTGGGTTAATAGTAAATAAAGTTTACAAAAAACAAAATGATCAACATGTTCTTGAAGTTACATATAATTCAATGGTATATATATTTTCTACAATACTTGAAGCTGGAGTTTTTATCACAGCAGCGATATTAATATATTTTGGGGATGTATCCTTTGCATTTTTTGTAGCACTTACTTACTATATTTATAGATTTATGTATACTACAGAGTCAATTATGAATCTATCTACAACTTATCAAAAAATGGTAGTTGCAATAGAAAGAATAAGTGAAATAAGCGATAATAAATTATATGAAGACGAAAAATTCGGTTTAATTAATAAAACTGATATAAAGGGGGATATATATTTAAATAATGTATCATTTAAATACGCAAATGAAAGTAAATATGTATTTGAAGATTTAAATTTAAAAATAGAAAAAAATAAAATTACAGCTTTAGTAGGTAAATCAGGTCAAGGAAAAACTAGTATATTTAATTTGCTTTTAAGATATTTTGATGTAAGTAGTGGTGAAATTTTAATTGATGATATTAATATAATAGATTTTGACGAAACTTCATTTAGAAAAAATATTGCTATTATAAGGCAAGATCCATTTTTGTTTAATAAAACAATTAGTGAAAATTTAAAAATGATTGACAAAAATATCACTGATAAAAAAATAATTGAAGCTTGTAAAAAAGCTCAAATAGATGAGTATATTAGTAGTCTTCCAAATGGATATGAAACTTTAATTGGAGAAGGTGGGGTAAACCTATCTGGAGGGCAAAAACAAAGGCTTGCTATTGCAAGAGCTCTTTTAAAAGAAAGTAAAATTATATTATTTGATGAAGCTACTAGTGCTCTTGATAATGAAAATCAAGAAAAAATAAAACAGATAATAACAGATTTATCAAAAAACCATACTATAATTGTAGTTGCTCACAGATTAACAACAATTGAAAATGCAGATATAATTCATGTAGTTGATCAAGGTAAAATTGCTTCAAGTGGTACTCATAAAGAATTATTAAAAATATCAGATACATATAAAAATTTATATCAAGAAGAAAAATAAAAGAAAAATCAAATTAATTTTTCTTTTTTTAATGTTTTAAAACTTACGAATATAATAAATAGTATATTTATTATTTCTGCGATAATAAGTGAATATATTCCAATTTTACATAGAGATAAAATGGCTAAAAATATTAATTTAATTATTACCCCATATAAACTAATCTGAAAAGCTTTTTTTGCTTTGCCAACCGCTTGTAGAGCAGAATAAAATATTCCTTCTAAATAAAATAAAACAAATATAGGCGCCAGTATTCTAATGTAATTTGAACCTACAGTTGTATTATATAAAAACATCAATATATAGTCTCTAAATATAAGGATTACTATCGAAAAAATAATTCCTAATAATAAAGTTACTACAGTAATTTGTTTTATTCTTTTTTTTATCATAAATATATTACCGCTTGATTTGTGTTTACTTATTTCAGGTATTATAGTTTGAGAAAACGATTGAATAAAAAATGCTGGCATAGTAAGAAGTGATATAGCATAAGCATTATATGCTCCATATTCATGTATAACATAACTTGAAGAATAGCCTGAAAATATTAAAAAATTTGTAAGTATAATAGGTTCAAAAAAATAACCAATGTTTCCTATAATTCTACTAGAAACTGTAGGAAGAGCAACGTTTAATATATCACTTTTAATAGCGCAGCTATATTTAATATCTTCTTTTGTGATTCTTACTTTTTTTGGCATAAAAAACATAAATACAATAATACTAAATGTTTCAGATATTATAGCAAGTAGTATTAAACCAATAACTGCGTGAACAACACTTATTGCTAGTAATTTGGGTATCAATATAATAATAATTATAAGCCTTAAGATTTGCTCTAGTATATTAGAAACCATATAGGGCATAGTTTGTTGTTTTCCAAGAAAATATCCTTTAATAATACATGAAATTGAAACAAAAGGAAGTGTTAAACTCATAGCTATAAGTAAATATTTGCTATTAGGCTCATGTAGTAAGTTATTTGCAATAAATTCACTTGATATTATAGTTATAAAAATAACAATGAAATTTATTAAAAAAGTAATTATAAAAGCATTACCCATAATTGATATACTTCTTTTCTTTTTTTCCGCAACTAACTTAGAAATAGTAAGAGGCATAGAAAGAGTAGCGATAGTTATTAGCATTGAATATGTAGGCATAACTATTGAAAAAAGCGATATTCCTTCTTCGCCAACTGCTCTAGTATATATAATTTTTATAATAAATCCAATAAGTCTAGTTATAAAGCCACCAACCAGTAATATTAATGTACTTTGAATAAATAAGTTCTTCTTTTTCACATTTTTCTCCCTTTAAAATATATGCAATTTGTTATATAATAAATATATGTAAGGAAAAATAATTTATGGATGATATAAAATTTAAAGATATTACTGATTTATATAAAAGATTATTGCCAGCACTTTTAGATAAGAAAAATGAATTAAAAAAAGATAAAATTATGGTAACAGAAATTGAAATATGGAATTACTTAAAAAATAATAACTGGAGTAATGCTAGTGATTTAAAATTATATATGATGGTGGATGATATTTTAAATTTAGATGCTTCTATTTTTGAAAAAAAGGTGATATAAATGATAAATTTAATTGATATAGAAAATAAATTAGTGGATAAAGTAAATGTAGAAAATATAAGAAAAGCATATGATTTTGCAAATAAAATGCACCATGGCAAAAAAAGATTATCTGGTGATGAATATATAACTCATCCTTTAGAAGTTGCTAATATATTAACTAGTTTGAATGTGGATAACGATACAATAGTTGTAGCTCTTTTACATGAAACTATAAATAATGCTGATGCTACAATAGCGCAAATTACAAGTATGTTTGGCGCCGATATA
This sequence comes from uncultured Muribaculaceae bacterium, assembly GCA_964369625.1. Taxonomy (GTDB): domain Bacteria; phylum Bacillota_I; class Bacilli_A; order RF39; family UBA660; genus CAKOSP01. The sequence continues at coordinate 32,446 of CAYJFC010000008.1, read as the reverse complement.
GCAAAAGCAGTAGATAGTATATCAAAAATAAATAAATTAGAATTAAATGATGATTCTGAGTCATCTGCAGCATATCTTAGAAAAATACTTGTAGGGTTAGCGCAAGATGTTAGAGTACTTTATGTAAAACTTGCAGATAGACTACATAATATGCGTACTAACTGGGCAGTTAATCCCTTAAAACAAAAAGATAAAGCTAGAGAAACTTTGAATATATTAGTTCCTATAGCACATAGATTAGGGATGAATAGTGTTAAAAGTGAACTTGAAAATTTATGTTTAGAATATTTAAAACCTGATGTTTACAGTGATATAAAAGAAAAACTTAATATTTCAGTTGAGGAGTTAACTGATGAACTTAATAATATGAAAAAAAATATATCTAAATTGTTAACTGAAAATAATATTAATTTTGAAATTAAGGGTAGAGTTAAAAGTGTATATAGTATATATAATAAATTATCATCTGGAAAAAAATGGGATGATATATTTGATATACTTGCTCTTAGAATATTTGTTGAAAAAGAAAGCGAATGTTATACCGTGGTTGGGTTAATACATTCTAAATATAGACCCATTACAAAAAGATTTAAAGATTATGTTGCTAGTCCTAAAGCTAATATGTATCAATCACTACATACGACAATTTTTGGTGATAACTCTAATTTATTTGAAATTCAAATTAGAACTTATGAAATGAATGAAATAGCAGAAAAAGGTATTGCATCACACTGGTCTTATAAAGAAAAAGGTTCGAAACGTATTCAAAATATAATGGAACAAAAACTTGAAATGTTTAGAAATATTATTGAATATAATCAAGATATAAATGATGCTGATTTTGAAAAAGTAATAGAAACTGACTTTTTAAGTGAAGTTATATATGTATATACACCTAAAGGAGATGTTGTAGAACTTCCAAGTGGTGCCTCTCCAATAGATTTTGCTTATAGAATACATTCAAATGTCGGAGACACTACAGTAGGAGCTATAGTTAATGAAAATATGCAACCATTTACATATGAATTAAACGATGGTGATGTAGTTAAAATTATAACAAACAAAGATGCTAAACCAAATAAAAATTGGTTAAATATAGTTAAAACTAGTCAGGCTAAAAACAAAATAAAAGCGTATTTTTCTAAAAAATTAAGAGAAGAATACATATTAAAAGGCAAAACAATTTTGGAAAAAGAAGCTAGAAAAAGAAAACTTGCTTTTGATGAAATCACAAATAGTGATAATTTAAATAAAGTATTAAAAGATTTAAAAATAAATACTATAGAAGAGTTATATTTAGCCCTAGGTTCTTTACGCTATACAGCTGGTTATATTATTAATTTAACGAATAATGATAAAAATATAGTAGATGATCATCTTATCGACAAAGCAAAAAGAAAAAGCATGCTTAAAAATAATAAAGGAGATATTATTGTAGATGGGCAAAGCAATATTGTAGTTAATCTTGCTAAATGTTGTTCTCCGGTTAAAGGAGATGATATAACAGGTTATATCACTAAATACGGAGTTATATCAGTTCATAAAAAAGATTGTGATAATATAGATGATAAGTCTGATAGAATTATTAATGTTCAGTGGAACTATGACTCAGAAGGAGAATATTTAACAAAAATCTATATTAAAGTTTCTAATGAGACTAATATTTTGCAAAATTTAATTGAATATACTACTAAAAAAAATATAAATATAGTATCATTTGATTCAAATAATATATTTAAAACTAATGTAGTTGAGGTAACTTTAAAAGTATCTTCAAAAGAAGAAATAGATAATTTTTTCAGTGGTGCTCTTAGAATTAAAAATGTAAAAGACGTTTCATTAGTTAGGTTTTAAAAATGATGAATTTCATCATTTTTTTATGCTATATATTGAACTTTAATTAAATACATGATAATATAAGTGAACTAAAAGTTACAGGGGATAATGTTATGTATAAGTATATTAAAAGATTAATAGATATAGTTGGATCTGTAATAATGCTAACGGCTTCTTTGCCAATTTTAGTAACAGTTGGTTTAGCTATAAAATTAGATAGTAAAGGGCCAATTATTTTTAAACAAAAAAGATCAGGATTAAATACTAAAGAATTTACGTTATATAAATTTAGAAGCATGCCTATCAGTGATGATATTCAAAATACAAATCAAGAAAATAAATATACAAAAATAGGGAAAATTATTAGAATTATGAGCATCGATGAACTTCCTCAATTATTTAATATTTTAAAGGGAGATATGAGTTTTATAGGTCCAAGACCTTGGATGACAGATTATGCAAAATTATTTACTGAAAAACAAAAGAGAAGGTTGGATGTAAGACCTGGTTTAACTGGTCTTGCTCAAATAAACGGCAGAAACTCTATTACTATAGAAGAAAAAATAAATTATGATATAAAATATGTGCAAAATTTATCCTTTTCACTTGATTGGAAAATAATTTGTAGTACTCCAAGAGTTGTGTTTAATAAAAATATAATAGAAATAACTAAGAATCAAATAAATGAAGACTTAGTATATCTTAAAAATAACTATGATAAAGAATTAACTACTAAAAAAAGTAAAGAAAAGCCTAAGGTTTTATTTTTGATACATACATTAGGAGCAGGTGGAGCAGAAAAAGTTTTAGTTGATACAGTAAACGCTATGACAAATAAACTCGATATTACATTAATGACTATAATTGATATTGGGGCATTTAAATCTAATTTAAATCCAAATGTTAATTATAAAACTATGTTTAAAACCAAAAATACAAATGAAAATTTATTAAATAATAAAAAAACAAATTTTAAATCAATTTTAATAGAGGTATATAAATTGATTTGGAAAATAATTCCTATATCCTTGCTTAGAAAAATTAAAATAAATGATTTTTACGATATAGAAGTTGCCTTTCTTGAAGGAATTACAGCAAAAGTAGTAGCAAAAAGTTCATCAAAAAAAATGGTTTGGATACATGTAGATATGATTAATCAAACTACTTCAGATAAAGTATTTATAAATAAAAAAAGTATGCAGAAAACATATAATAAATTCGATAAAATAGTTGCAGTTTCGGAAGATGTAAAGGAAAAATTTTCAAAAAAATTTGATAATCAAATAGATCCTAATAAAGTTACTGTTCACTATAATTTATTAGATTCTAAAAACATAAATCTAAAAGCAAACGAAAATATTAAGTGTTATGATAATTGCGTAGTAAATATAGTTTCTGTGGGAAGATTAGTTGATCAAAAAGGGTATGATAGATTAATAAATGTTTTATATAAATTAAAGCAAGAGAATTATAAATTTAGAGTATCTATAATAGGTGTTGGACCACTTTACGAAAGTTTAAATAAAAAAATAAATAATCTTTTTATGAATGAAGAAATAAAATTACTAGGATTTAAAAGTAATCCATTTCCATATATTAAACAGGCTGATTTTTTCGTTTGTTCATCATTTGCTGAAGGGTTTAGCACAGCAGTGTGTGAAGCTAGTATATTAAAAACACCTACTATTACAACTGATTGTTCGGGCATGAAAGAATTATTTGGTGAAAATAAATATGGCTATATTGTTCCAAATAACGAAAAAGACTTATACAAAGGAATTAAATATTTTTTAGATAATGAAAATGTAGTAGCTAATTATCGAAAAAATTTATCAGAGTTACAACAAAGATTTGACACAAGTAATTCTATACGAAATATAGAAAAATTAATTTTAAATACACTTTATAATAGTGATGAAAATAGTATTAATAATCTTGAAAATTATGATAAAGAAAAAGTTAAAGGTGATACTAATTTTGCAAATAAAAACCAAGAGATAGCTGATATAGTATTAAATTTGGATATTTCACTAAATAATAAAAAAGTATATTTTGAATTTTATGGTTTATATAATTATCCTAAAATTAATAAAAAAGATTTGGCGGCAAAATACAATTATTCTGAAGAATATATAACCCTTGTATGCAAAACTATTAATGAAAAAGTTAAATGTATTTTACAAGATGCTAAAAACATTCCAGCAAAACATATTACTAAAAATTTAAAAAGATAATTACTATTATCTTTTTATTTGCCTTTTTATTGCGAAATTCTTTATAAACATGGTATAATTACATTGAATGGATATGATAATATGAATTTTTTAGAAAATTTTGGAATTAAAATAAACAATATTGAAATACTTGAAATGGCATTAACACATACAAGTTATTCAAATGAACACAAAAGCGCAGTTAATTATGAACGTATAGAATTTTTAGGAGATGCAGTACTTCAACTTGTTACAAGTGATTATTTTTATAATTCAACCGATTACAAAGAAGGTGATATGACTAAAAAAAGAGCCTCTTTTGTATGTGAATCAGCTCTTAGTTATTATGCAGAAAAGCTAGGGTTTAAAGATTTAATTAGAGTAGGTCATGGTCAAATAAATAATATAAATGAAACAATTATGGCGGATATATTTGAGGCCGTTGTCGGAGCTATCTATTTAGATCAAGGGTTTGATATAGCTAAAAAGTTTATATATGATGTTGTAGTTCCTGAAATAAAAAATGAAAAAAATTTTTTTGATGACTATAAAACATTATTACAAGAATATATGCAAACTAGTAAAAAATCAGTTGAATATGTTGTTGTTTCAGAATCAGGAGAAGCACATAATAAAACTTTTAATGTGGAAGTAAGAATCAATAATATTGTATACGGAAAAGGTGCTGGAAGAAGTAAAAAAGAAGCTGAACAAAAAGCAGCAAAGGATGCTTATAATAAGAGTGTAAAGTAGGTAAATAAATGTATTTAAAAAATATAAAGGCAGTAGGATTTAAGTCGTTTGCAGACAAAACAATAATAGATTTCAATCAAGATATTACAGCAGTAGTAGGTCCAAATGGCTCTGGTAAAAGTAATATAGTTGATGCTATTAGATGGGTTTTGGGTGAACAATCAGTTAAACAATTACGCGGCTCTGAGGTCATGAGTGATGTAATTTTTAGTGGTTCAAGTTCTAGAGATGCTTTAAAAAAAGCAAGTGTTATACTAACGTTTGATAATAGTGATCATTATTTAAAAAGCGAATATAACGAATTAGAAATAAAAAGAGAAGTATATAAAACAGGTGAAAATGAATATTACATTAATGGTTCTAAAGTAAGACTTAAAGATATTCATAATTTGTTTTTAGACACAGGAGCAGGTCAAGGTGCATTTAACATAATTTCACAAGGTAATATTACTGAAATTGTTAATTCTAAAGCAAGTGACAGAAGAGTTATATTTGAGTCAGCTGCTGGAGTTTTAAAGTATAAAAAAAGAAAAGAAGAAGCTATTAGAAAACTTGATAAAACAAAAGATAATTTAAGTAGTATTAAACTTGTTATTAATGAATTATCTAAAACTGTATTACCTTTAAAAAAACAAAGTGAAGATGCAAAAAAATATATAGAACTTAAAGAAAAATGTTCTTCGATTGAAGTAGCACTAGTGGCAAGCGATATAAATAGTTACAGTAAAGAATATGAAAATCATAAAGAAGAAGTAAAAATTTTAAATAAAAAAATAAATGATTTTAATCAAGATATTAATACATCATTAATAGAAAAAAACAAATTAAATATTTTGAAATTAGATGAACAAATTAATGATATTAATAAAAAAATAATTATAATAAATGATGAAATAGCAAAGCTTAGTAGTGAAAAACAAATTACTATTGAAAGGCAAAAGTATAGTAATCAAAATATCGATATAAATGAATCATTAATAAAATTAAAAGAAGAAGAAGCAAGTTTGATACAAAAAATAAGTTTGTTAAAAATAGAAATTGATAATTTATCTTCAGAAAAGAATGTTTTAATTAAAGAAATAGATAATGTTAGCAATGATGTTATTATGCATAAAATTAAAAAAAGTAATATTACCAATAATGTAGATGCTCAGAATAAAAAGATATTAATTTTACAAAATAAAATAGAAATAACTGAAAATAATATATTAAATGGAGATATTTATCCTAAAGCAGTTAGAGCAATTATAAATAATCCACGATTTAAAAAAGTGCATAATACAATAGGTAATGTTATAGATATAGATTCATTGTATCAAAAAGCAATTAATATTACTTTGGGATTTTCAATTAATTTTATTATCACTACGGATTTTGATTCATCTAAAGAGTGTATAAATTATTTAAAAACTAATAATTTAGGAAGAGCAACATTTTTTCCTCTTGATACAATTAAAAGCCGATATATAGAAAAAAATGTTTTAGATGAATTAAAAGAAGATAGTGATTTTATTGGAGTTGCATCTGATTTAGTTAAATATGACAATAAATATAAAAACATTATTGAAAATCAATTAGGTAATGTTTTGGTAGTTAAAAATATTGACTCACTAAATAGAGTTGGGAAAAAATTGAATTATAAGTATCGCTTAGTATCATTAGATGGAGAAATCCTTTATGCTGGTGGTGCTTTATCAGGTGGAACTGATAAAACTGCCTCAAGCGCTACTAATATACTTAAAAATTTAAAAGATGATCTAAGTGATCAGCAAAGAAAATTAATTTCTATGACAAATGATTTAAAAGAAATAGAAAGTAGTTATGAAAAATTAGTTGGAAAAAATGAATTACTTAGCAAAAAACATTTATTACTAATGGAAAGTATTAATAATAAAAATATATCACTAAAAGATTATGAATATAATTTAGAAAATATTATATTTCAAATAAAAGGTATTAATATTGTTAGCTCTAATAGTGCACAAGATGAACTTATTAGACTAATTGAAATATTAACGGAAAAAGCTAAAGAAAAAATATCGCTTGAAAAATCACTTGATCAATGTAAAGATAAAAAAAGTGATATTCAAGATGAAATTAATACTTTAGAAAATGAATATAGTAAAAAAAGTAATGAGTATAATAAAGTTAATTTAGAACTTAAAAATAAAGAAATAATTTTAGGTAAATTAGAAGTGACTTTAGAAAATTTACTACTAACTTTAAGTGAAGATTATAATTTAACATATGAAGCTGCACGAATGCAATATACTCTTGATGTTCCAAAAGAAGAGGCTAGAGAAAGTATTAAAAGTTTTAAAAGATCTTTAGAAAAATTAGGGAATGTTAATTTAGGAAGTATAGCAGAATATGAAAGATTAAGTGAAAGATATAATTTTTTATTAGAGCAGGAAACTGATTTGTTAGATGCAAGTAATAATTTATTATCTATTATTAATGAAATGGATGATATAATGATTAGTAAATTTAAAAAATCATTTGATGCAGTAGCTAAAGAATTTAAAACTGTGTTTAGACAAATTTTCCAAGGTGGCAAAGGTGAACTTATTTTGTCAGAACCTGATAATTTACTTACTACAGGTATAGAAATTATTGCAATTCCTCCAGGTAAAAAAATAAATTCAACAATAGCACTTTCTGGTGGAGAAAAATCATTAACAGCAATATGTTTACTGTTTGCCATTTTAAATGTTAGACCAGTACCTTTTATTATTCTAGACGAAGCAGAAGCTGCACTGGATGAAGCTAATGTAGATATGTTTGGTAAATATATAAATAATAAGAAAAAAGAAAGTCAGTTTATTCTAATTACTCATAAAAAAAGAATGATGGAATATGCAGATGCTTTATATGGAATAACGATGCAAGAATCTGGCGTTAGTAAAATAGTAAGTACTAAATTAGAATAAAAAAGAGATTATTAATTAATAATCTCTTTTAAATTGCTCTCATTGAATCAATATTTTTATAAGGGTCTTTCTTATCAATTTTATCAGTAAATAAAATTCCGTTTAAATGATCAATTTCATGTTGAAATGCTATAGATATGTCTTCACGCACTCTAATAGTTTGTTTTTTTCCTAAAATATCTTGATATTCTAAAGTCATTCTTGCAAATCTTGGAACGATTCCTTCAGTTTCGCGGTCAACGCTTAAACAACCTTCTCCTTCTTCAACATATATAAGTTCAGATGAATGACTTATAATTTTAGGATTTATGATAATATGTTTTTCAAAAGAACCATCTTCATTTTCGCTAGCTATTACAAAAATTCTTTTTAATATTCCTAACTGAACAAATGCCATACCCATTCCTGCTCTTAAGTTATATTTTTCTATATATTTTTCATTTTGACTCATTTCTAAATATAAAAGAAGATCATCTATAATTTTTTTAGTTTCACTTGAAAGTGGAAAAGTAACTTCACTTGATACTTTTCTTAGTATATTATTTTTTTCATTTAATATTTTAATGTTAGGTAACTTCATTTCTTCTCACCAAATGTATTATACTAAAAAATGTAAAAAAATAAAAGCATTTATTGATATTTTAGTAACAAATTTGATATAATTGTATTAGTGGGGTAATGTATGAAAAATAAAAATGATGTTAAATCTACAATAAAAAGACAAAAAACAAAAATAATAAGTAAATTGAGTTTATTAGTAGCTACAGGAACCTTTATGGCTATTACGGGATATAATAGCCAAATTCCAAGGGTTAAAACTGTTTTACCACCAAATAATAATGTTTCTGATATAATACTTGAAAATGATAAAATAACTATAATAATCGATAATCCTTGGATTGAAGACGATGATTCATATTTGAAGTTAATAGATCATTATATAGTGGATTACGAAACTTACTTATTACTATATACTGCATATGAAAATGGTAACTATGTTAAATTTATGCAATTATTAGAAAATATTGAAAAGACTATATTTAAATTTACTCCAGAATCTGATAGTTACAAAGATAAAGATATAACTCTTGCAAATGTAACTAATATTCAAATGTATGGTAGTTATAATTCTGAAATTATTGAAACATATGCTGATTTTAAAGTGACAGTTAACCAAGATATAGAACTTGCAGCTATTATAACATTACTTTTTACTGTAGGTATTTATCCAATAGCATCTAAATCTATAACAAAAGATATTAAATATATTAAACAATTAAAAAAGACTAAATAAAATTAGTCTTTTATTTATTTTTAATTTTGACAGTTATTGTTACCAAAAGACCATCCTGCACCGATTATTATAACAAGAAGTATAAATAAAACAATCCATATTGCAGCTCCGCCATAATAACCAGTTGTACATCCAGCATATCCAGCATAATTTGTAGGTGAGTAGTAACCATTATTTCCGTAGTAATACATAATAAACCTCCTTTTTCTTTCTAGTATATCTTATGTTGCATAAATAGTTTTGACATAATATTTGTCTATATATATTTTAAACTTTGAATATATATAAAATATGTGTTAAAATTATTATGCGAGGACTATATGAAAAAACTTTTTGCAAAAATGGATAAAACACTACTAGCAGTAACAATATTATTCGCTGTTTTTGGTTTGCTTATGATTTTTTCATCATCAAGTATATCTACTATTTTAAGATATAATGTAAGTTCATCTTTTTTCTTCAGCAGACAATTAATGTTTATCATTATAGCATTTATAGTAGGATTTTTTATAATATTACGAGTTCCTACTAAAAAATATAGTAAATTTATTATACCACTATCAGCTATAGGAATAGCTTCACTTTTATTTTTATTTATTTATGGTTCTATAACGAATTCCGCTCAAAGCTGGTATGATTTAGGTTTTTTTAGTTTGCAGCCATCAGAATTTGCCAAATCACTTGCTATAATTTTCAGTGCTGTATACTATAATATTTTCCAAAGAAACAATATAAAAATAATATACCCTTATTTAATTCCTTTAGCATTTGGTCTGTTTATGGCAGTGCTTATTTTAATGCAACCAGATTTTGGATCAGCATTTATTTTAGGATCTATTTCTTTTTTACTATTTATAAGTGTTCCAACAGTAAATAATAATAGTTTAAAAGTTATGAAAATACTTGGTATAGGAGCCGTTATATTAGTAGCTGCAATTTTATATGGGGGAGCAGAAATTTTAAATAGCAAACAGTTACAAAGATTTGAATTTAGTAACCCTTGTTCTAGGTACACTGAGCCTAGTGGTTATCAAGTTTGTAATAGTTTAATTGCTATGCAAAATGGTGGTTTATTTGGTGTTGGATTAGGTAATAGTACGCAAAAATATTTATATTTACCAGAAAGTCATACAGATTTTATCTTTCCTATAATTGTTGAAGAACTTGGTTTTGTCACAGGTATAATTGTTATATTGATGTATGCTTTTTTACTATTTAGATTACTAAAAATAGCAAGAAATGCTAGCAATTTAAGATGTAGTATACTTGCTTATGGAACTTTTTGTTTATTTATGCTGCATATATTAATAAATTTATTAGGAATATTAGCACTAATACCACTTACTGGAGTTCCATTGCCATTTCTAAGTTATGGAGGATCTTCTACAATAAATTTCATATTGATGCTATTTGTAGTTCAAAGAGTTGCTATTGAAAACAAAGATGCCAAAGTACGAAAAGAATTGAAAAGATTGACATAATGTTTTATAATATTTAATACATAAAAGGAGAAGTAATATGATAAGAACAAAAAAAGATGGAGATTTAATAATAATTTCTGGTCCTACAGCGGTTGGTAAGCATACAGTTATTCAAAAATTGCTATCTGAAGAGTTTGTGTTATCGGTTTCAGCAACTTCTAGACTTCCTAGGGAAGGCGAAGTTGAAGGAGTAGATTACTATTATGTAACAAAAGAAGAGTTTAGAAAAAAAATCGAAAATGAAGAATTTTTAGAATATGCAGTAGTACATGGAGATAATTATTATGGGACACTTAAAAGCGACGTTAATAATAAACTTAAAACAGGGAAGAATGTTATATTAGAAATAGATATAGCAGGTGCTGTTACAATAAAAGAAAAATATCCGAACGCTATATTCATATTTTTATTGCCTCCTTCAGTTGAAGAAATTAAAAACAGAATACTAGGAAGAAACTCTGAAACAAAAGAACAAATAATGAAAAGATTTACAACTATGTATAAAGAAATAAATGAAATAAATAAATATAATTATGTAGTAATAAATGATGAAGTTGACCTAGCAGTATCAAAAATTAATGCTATATTATTATCAGAAAAATGTCGAGTAGATCGTATTGAAGAGTTAGTCATCGATACAAAAGAAGAAGAAATACATGAACAAATCATTGCTCATTTTGATAATTTATAATCTCTATTAAGAGATTTTTTTGTTTTTTAAAGGAAATTTATGATATTTAGGTATATATATTATTGAAAGGAGGAATATGTTTGATTTTATAAAAGAACATAAAATAATATGTATATTGAGTGCTATATCTTTATTAGTTGTTATTAGCATATATTTAAATATTCAATATGATGAAGTTAAAATTGATATGAATAAATCTGAAGTAACTATTGAACCAATTGATCAAAAAAACGAAGAGGAAGTATATTATGTTGATGTTAAAGGTGCTGTAAATTTTCCTGGAGTATATGAATTTTCTGAAGGTGATATAGTAAAAACAATAATTGATAAAGCAGGAGGATTTGTTGAAACTGCAGTTACATTTAATATAAATTTAAGTCAAAAATTAGAAGATCAAATGGTTATTTATGTTTATGATGAAAGTGAAATAGAAAAAGAAAATGTAGTATTAATTCCAGAGTATAATGAAAATAATTTAATTAATATCCCCAATACTGATGAAGAGGAAAATATTATAAATATAAATACAGCCTCAAAAGAAGAGTTAACTAAATTGCCTGGTATTGGTGATACTAAAGCTGCTGCAATAGTTGAGTACAGGCAAAATAATGGTCTGTTTAATGTTTTAGAAGATATTATGAATGTATCTGGTATTGGAACTGCAACTTATGACAAGATTAAAAATCTTATTAGCATCTAATTTAATATATATATGTATACTTATCATTTTATTGATATATATTATTTTCAGTGTAAAAATAATGAAATATGATTCAAAATATAATATAAATACAGCTTTCATTGAAGGTACAATATATAATTATGAAATAAATGAAGATTCTTTAAAATTATATGTAGAAACAACTTTAAATGAAAAAATTATTATTAATTATTATGAAAATGATTTTAATAAGTATTATAATTTATATGGTAAAAAAATTGAGGCTAACGGCAAAATTAAGGAATTAATAAATAATACTGTACCTAACACTTTTAATTATAAAAAATATTTATATAATAATAAAATATATTACACCTTTACTGCAGAAAGTATTTTCATAAAAGAAAACAACAATTTTTATTATAATCTTAAAAATAACATAGTTAATTATATAAAGACATTTAAAAGTAGTAATTATCTTTATACTTTTATACTAGGTAATAAAACATATCTTGAAGGGGATATATATCAAGTCTATCAAGATAATGGCATAGCGCATATACTTGCAATATCAGGACTGCATATTAGTATATACATATTTATATTTGAATATATATTGAAAAAAGTTAATAAAAATATAACTAACACTATAATAATTGTATTTTTAATCAGTTATTTACTTATAACTAATATACTAGTGTCAGTACTAAGGTGTTTGATATATTTTATTTTAAAAGCATTAAATGAATTATTACAATTAAAATTATCATCAATAAAAATATTAATAATATCAGCTATTTTGATATTATTTTATAACCCATTTTATATTTATGATATAGCATTTTTATATTCTTTTATAATAACGTTTTTTATTATTTGTTTACCTAAGAAAAATATATTTAATATTTCTTTGATATCGTTTTTAGCTAGTTTACCTATTACAGCATATATTAATTATGAAATAAATATAATGTCAATTATCCTCAATATAATTTTTGTCCCTATTATAACATTTTTGATTTATCCATTATCGTTATTTACAATAATATTTAAATTTACAGATAATTTATTATTTTGGATTTTAAATATTTTTGAATGGCTAAATAATATAAGTTTAGAATATTTAAAATTTAATATATTAATCCCTAAAGTAAATCAAAGTATATATTATATTTACTATATATTCTTATATTTGTATTTAAAATTAAACTATAAATATTTATTTTTTTGTTTAACAATAATTATTTTTATTAAAACAATTAATTTAATAGATAGTAATTATTATATATATTATATTGATATAGGGCAAGGAGATTCAACACTTTTAATCAGTCCATATAAAAAGGAAGTAGTTTTAATTGATACTGGGGGAAATATTTTTAATGATGTTACTACTAATACTATAAAGTTATTAAAAAGTTTAGGTATACCTAAAATAGATTTATTAATACTTACACACGGAGATTACGATCATGCATTTGGTGCACTATCATTAATAGAAAATATTGAAATAAAAAGTGTAATGTATAACAATAATGAGTTTAATGATTTAGAAAAACAAATAAAAAATTATAATATTCCAACTGAATATAATTTAAAATATTTTAATTTTAATAATCTTAATCAAAATATATCAACTGATGAGAATGATTCTAGTTTATTTTTTCAACTATATATACATAATTATAGTTTTATTTTCCCTGGCGATATAACGATAGGTAATACAATTAATATTTTAAATAAAAATAATATAGAATGCGATTTTTTAAAAATAAGTCATCATGGATCCAATTTAAGCACAAATAAATATATTATCGATAAATTAAACCCTTCGTATGCACTAATAAGTGCTGGAAGAAATAACATCTATAATCATCCCCACAAAGAAGTATTAGATGCCTTAAAAAATGTTAAAACATATGTGACTAGTAGCAGTGGCACAATATTAATAAAAATAAATAAAAATATGTATAACATTTTCGAATATAAACCATAAGATATAATATCACTACATTAGTAGTGTTTAGATAGATAGAGCAAATATAGTTTTGCTCTTTTTTAGTTTATGGTTTATAATTAGGGTAGAGGTTTATATGAATATACATTTAATAACAAGTACATCAAATTATTTATTAAAAAAAGAAATTAATAATATATTTAAAAAAAACAAGTATATTACACTAGATTTATCAGAAAATAGTGTAGATATATTAACAGAAGAGTGTGGATATAGTTTTTTTTCTGAAGAAAATAAATACATAGTTGTTAAAAATTGTACATTATTTGATTCAAAGAAAAAAAATGAAATTGAAGAAAATAAAATAATTAATTTTTTTAATTCCAATATTAATGGTGTAAATATAATATTTTTATCTCAAAGTATTGACTCAAGAAAAAAAACAGTTAAAATAATTAAAGAAAAATATAATCTAATAAATTTAACAATAGATTACAAAAATATTTATGAGTATATAAATCAAAAGATAAAAGAAGAAAAATATGAATTTGATTATAAATTATCATCATATTTAGTAAATTTATATGCTTTGAATTTAGATTTAATTATAAATGAATTAAATAAATTGTTTTTGTATTTTGATGATAATAAAAAAATAGATTTTGAAAAAGCTAAGGAAATAATATCAAAACCATTAGATGATAATAGCTTCCATTTTACCAATGCTGTTATAAATAAGGATATTAATAATATATATAAATTATTAGGAGATTTAAAAATATATAAAGTAGAACCAACTATGTTAATAATATTATTAGCAAGAGAATTTAGAAATGCCTATGAAGTAAAAAAATTATATAATAATAAAAAAGGTATGAGCGAAATAATGAAAATATTAAAAATGCAGGAATGGCAAATAAATAAAATTTATCAAAGTTCTTTATTATATAATGAAAATGAATTACTTAAGCATATTAAACATCTAGCTATTCTAGATGCCAAAATAAAAAAAGGGCAAATAGATAAATCCCTTGCATTAACACAATTTGTATTAGAAGTTATCACATAAAAAAAATACTAGTTATCCTAGTATTTTTTCTGTGTTTTTAAAATTTTTCTTAGTATATTTATTAAGTATTTCTTCACCAAATTCATCTACTAAATTTTTAGCAAATTCATCAACTATGTTATTAGCTCCAAGAGGAATAATTTTATTAAGTTCATCTCCAAGTTCTTTCATTTTTACTAAAAAAACATATCTACTTATTATTGAAGCAACTGCAACAGAATATACTTGATCTTCAGCTTTTGTTAAAAAAAATAAATTATTAAATACTTCAGGAGCATCACAAATATATTCATAATATTTTTTCGAATTCACGAACTGATCAATGACAATTTTTTCAGGATTAATATCATCTTTTTTTGAAAGTGCTAATAATACTTTATTGTGTAGTATCGCTTTGATTTTATTCATATTAGAATTTTTTATATTATTATAATCTTCATTGCTTAATAAAAATGTACTATGAGGTATGAATTTCATTAAAAGTGGAGCTATTTCTCTAATTTTATCATCAGTTATTTTTTTTGAGTCGCCAACACCAATTTCTTTTACTTTTTCTATATTTTCCTTAGAAACATATGCTGCAGATACAACAATAGGTCCAAAATAATCACCAGTACCAACTTCATCGGATCCCATAGTAGATATATGTTTTAAATACTCATATGAATTATCTTTAGAAAGTTCTTTCTTTTCTTTTTTGTCTTTCTTATTTTTTTGTTCATTTAATACATCTCTATTATTAATTTTCTTTTCCATAGCAGCCCAAATATTGGCATCAATATCAGCACTTATACCTTGAAACATAACTTTACCGCTTTCATATAAAGTAACAGTAGTGTCAGCGTCCATTGCTTGAAATACAGCATAAGGAGGTGCTTTATCTTTCTTTAAATCTTTATAATATTCAGTTATTTTATTTTTTACATTTTCACTAGGTTTAAATACAAAAACCATTTACATCACCTAAATATATTTTAACACAAATTTCTTTATTTTTCATCAAAAGTATAATATAATTAAAATAGAGAAGAGGTTAGGATATGAATTTTGTAGATATTGGTGTATTTATAGTAGTTATTTTATCCATTTTAATTGGATGGAAAAGAGGCGTAATTAAATCAGCCGTTAGATTAGTTGGTTTAATTGTGATTGCAATAATAGCATATCAATTTAAAGGAATGCTTGCATCATTTTTAATGAGTTTTTTACCATTTTTTAATTTTGGAGGTATATTTACAGATATAGATGCTATAAATATTTTATTTTATAATGGAGTATCATTTATATTTATATTTTTAATGTTATTTTGCATACTAAATATATTAATTAATGTAGCGGGTATATTCGACAAATTACTAAAAGCTACTATTATTTTATATTTACCTGATAAAATACTTGGAGCAGCTATTGGTTTAATAGAGGGGGTAATAATTTCTTTCTTATTAATATTTACTGCTACTCAAATTCCAGCAATTCAAAATTATGTACTTGATAGTATGTACGCTAGCAGAATATTAAATAGAACTCCAGTTATTAGAACAGTGCTTGCAGATACAATAGTAACTGTGGAAGATATTAATGACGCTAGTGATGAATTTGAATCTGATGAAGATACTGAAAAATTTCATATAGAAATATTGAATATAATGATTAAGTATGGATTTATTAGTAAAGAATCGGCACAAAATTTAATAGATAATGAAAAAATTGATTTGCCCTTAGTGACATTTAATTAATAGAAAGGAAATTTATGATTAAACATTTAACAAAAGAAGATAATTTAGAGGATATTTTAAAAGGTGGAAGCTTTTTAGTAGATTTTTATGCTGATTGGTGTGGACCATGTAAAATGATATCTCCTATTTTAGAAGAAATAACTGAAATTGACATTATTAAAATAAATGTAGATGAACATCAAGACATCGCACAAAGTTATGGAGTTATGAGTATTCCAACTTTAATATTTTTTGAAAATAGCAAAGAAGTAAAAAAAGAAATAGGGTTCAAAAATAAAGATGAAATTCTTAATTTAATAAACAGATAAAATTCTGTTTTTTTATTGGTTTATTTTTATAACCATATTAGCAGCTTTATTAAAAGTTCTAAGCAAATTACCTGAACCTAATAATGTACCACCAAAGTATCTTACAACAATTATAAGCGAATGATTTAAGTTGTTTCTTTCGATAATATTATATATTGGGTTGCCTGCCGTTCCTTTAGGTTCTCCATCATCTGTTTTTCTTATTAAATTGTCAATCTTATAACAATATGGTATATGATTAGCTTTTTTATGTTTAATTTTTATCTCATTTAAAATAAATTCTATTTCACTTATAGAATTTACTTCATAGTAATAAGCAATAAATTTCGACTTCTTAACTTCTAGTTTTAATTCGTTTAATAATTTCATGTTATTATTATATCTTATTTTACTAAATTTGTGTATAATATAATTGTGATTAGTTATGGATGAAAAATTAAAATTAATACCTGATTTACCTGGATCTTATCAAATGTATGATAAGGATGGGATAATTATTTATGTAGGTAAAGCAAAGAATTTAAAAAAACGTGTTAAATCATATTTCAAAGGTACTGTTACTGGTAAAACTTTGATGATGGTTAGCGAAGTAGTAGATTTCAAATATATTACAACTTCAAGTGAACTTGAAGCTTTTATTCTTGAACTTAATTTAATTAAAAAATATAATCCAAAATATAATATCTTACTTAAAGATGATAAAACATATCCATATATAGAATATATTAAAAATCCATATCCAGTATTAAAAGTATCACGTTATTTAAAAATTAAAAAAAGTGATAAAAAAAGTTTGTTTGGTCCATATCCAAATGCTTATGCTGCAAGAAGAATAGTAAATTTGCTTAATAGAATATATCCTTTAAAAAAGTGTACTGGAAACCCAAAAGAAATTTGTTTATATTATCATATAGATGAATGTTTAGGGTACTGTTCAAAAAAATTAAATAATAATCAGCTTATCGAAATGGAAAACGAAATATTATCTTTTTTAAGAGGTAATGAAGATATTATTAAAAATAAAATATTAGATAGAATAGACTACTATTCTAAACAACTTAATTATGAAGTAGCTCTTGAGCTTAAAAATGAACTTAAATATATAGAAATTATAATGGATAAACAAAAAGTTGAATTAAATGATTTAATTAATAGAGATGTTATAGGTTATCACATAGAAAAAGGAATGGTATGTGTTCAAATATTATTTGTAAGAAGTGGTAAAATAGTAGGAGGAACAAATAACATAATGTATATCATTTCAGATTTATATGATGAAATTTCTTCATATATATTATCTTTTTATCAAAAACACGAAGTGCCAAGAGAACTTATGATTTGCGATGATATAAATAATGAAATTATAAGTGAACTTTTAAACACTAAAGTACTAACTCCTGTAAGAGGTTTAAAGAAAAAATTGTGTAAAATGGCTGGTGATAATGCAAAAATAACTTTAGAAAATGAAATAGAATTACTAAATAGAAAAGAAGAAAAAACGTTAGGTGCCAATACTAGATTAGGTGAAATTTTAAAACTAAATATTCACCGTATAGATGCTTTTGATAATTCTAATTTATTTGGATCATTTTCAGTAAGTGGTATGGTAGTATTTATTAATGGTAAACCTCATAAAAATGAATATCGTAAATATAAAATAAGTGTAGACAAAAATGATGACTATAATACTATGAAAGAAGTTATATTAAGAAGATATTCGAAATATGAAAATTTACCTTCTTTAATAATAGTAGATGGTGGAGTTAATCAAATAAATGCTGCTAAAGATATACTAAATAAACTTGAATTAAATATAAAGGTTGTAGGGCTTAAAAAGGATAATAAACATACTACTAAATCTCTAATTGATGGAGATACTTATGAAGAAACAGACCTTTCAAAAGATCATAATGTATTTTTATACTTAACAAAAATACAAGACGAAGTTCATAGATTCACCATAAATTATCATAAACAGATAAGAAGTAAAGGCTCTATTGCAAGTGTACTTGATAACATTGAAGGGATAGGTGCAGTTAGAAAAAAAGAACTTATTAAAAAATATGGTAGTGTAAAAAAAATTAGTGAAGCAACGCATGATCAATTACGTGAAATATTACCTGACAGTATAGTAGATAATTTAAAAAAATATTTAGATGAATGGAATGCAAAATAAGTTATCTAAATATTTTGCATAATAAAGACTACAAAAGTCTTTTTTGTTTTCTTATTTTGGTGTATAATTTATTAAAGGAGTAACATATGCGTAAATTATATAAATTAGAATTTGATAATACAATTAAAGTTAATAAAAATTTAATTAATTTTTTGAATCCTGAATATATTTGTTTACCTATAAATGATTTTGGTTTTTTTGAAGAAGAAGAAAGAATATTAAAAAATAGAGTTGTCCTTGAAACTAGTGATTTAGATTTTGCATCAAGTATAAGCGGTAAATTAGAAAAGCTAGTTAATATATTAATAAATAATAAAAAGCAGGATGCACTTTTAATAAAAAATGATTTTAAAGAACAAAGTATTAAAACAAAACCTAAAAACATCAATTCTCTGGAAGATTTTTTATCATTATTAAACAAGGATAAATTATTTAATAAATTAAATAATTTAAATGTTCATAATATAGTAATAAATGGTATAGAAGATGAACCTTATACATACACAGAAAATTTTGTGTTAAGAAAAAATATTGATATAATATATGATACTTTAGAAAAACTTAATAAACTATATAATTCTAATAAAAACTATATAGCCTTAAAAAATACTGAACAAGAAAATATTAATAACTATTTAAATTCTATTGGATCATATCCAGGAGTTAATATAATAATTCTTGAAAATATGTATTTAATAGGAAAGGATGAATTTCTATTAAATAAACTTAACTTAAAGAAAGAAAACAGCATTGTTTTAAAACCTAGTGAAATTTTAGAAATTAATAATTATATAAAATATGGATATCCCAAAGCAGAAAAATTTATAACATTGATAAATTTAAATAAAAGAAAAATTGATGTAATTAATCTCAAAAAATATACTTTAGTAACCGAACTTATTAATTTGTATGCACCTTATAAAGATGGAAATATTTATATTAAAAATGGTTTAATGAGTGGGAAAGAAATAGATATAAAAAGAGAAATAGTTGATTATACATTTAATAGTTTAATAGTTACAAAAAAAGAAAATACAATAAACGATAAATGTATTAACTGTGGTAAATGTATTAGTGTGTGCCCTATGAATATAAATCCTAAAAAAGATATTAATAAGTGCATTAATTGTAATTTATGTAGTTATTTTTGTCCAAGTAATATTAATATAAAAAATGGTGATAAACATGAGTAATAATTATATTAAAAAGAAAAATAGTACAAATAAAATAATTTTAATATATATGTTAAGTATAATACCTTTAGTTTTATATGGAACTTATAAAAATGGTTATTTACTTTATAATTCAAATTATATTTCATTTATAGAAATATTTAAACCATTATTAATTACAACTATTCCAATTTTAATTTGTTTAATATTAAATTATATTAAATATAAAAAAATAAAAATAGAAATAGATAACTTACCTTGGATTGCTATTAGTTTATTTATGCCTATAAATATAAATTTATTAATATATATTTGTAGTATTACTGGTTTCATAATTTTAAATAACTTTTATTTTAAAAATATTAATTTAGCTATTAAATATAAAATATTTATCATCATTTTTATGCTGATAACCAGTAGTTATTCATATTTAAATATTGCTGAAACTACAAATAAATATGCATATGATATTTTGGATTTAATCATCGGCAGAAGTGTAGGTGGAGTTAGTAGTACTAGTTTGATTTTGGGAATGGGTAGTTATTTAATACTTTTTATTAGTGGATACTATAAAAAAAATATAATTATTATAAGTTTAGGTTTATATTCCCTACTAATATTAATATTTAGTTATTTTATAGATGTGAATTTCACTAATATAGCAGGAATATTTATTGCAATAGTATATTTAGGTAGCTTTAATAAATTTACCCCTATAACTACAAAAATGCAAATAATATATTCATGCACTCTAGGAATATTAACTTTCACATTAAGTATATTCTTAAGTTATTATATAGGAGTATTCTTAGCTATCTTAATTACACAGACACTATTTAGTTTAAGGGATAAATATAACTGGAGAATACTTGAAAAAATCAAATAATTTGATATAATATAGTCTATATTTTGAAATAATCAACAATATTTTACAAAATATTGTTTTTTTTATGGTAATTTAAAGGAAATTTAAATTATATGGGTAAAATATAATATTGAAGGAGTTAGTTTTTAGGTATGATTGACGAAAGCAAACTAATTGAAATTAGACAAAAAGCAGATATTGTATCAATTGTATCTGAATATATTACCGTTACTCAAAAAGGGAAAAATCATTTTGCTGTATGTCCTTTTCATGATGATCATAATCCTAGTATGGTAGTATCCAGTGAAAAGCAAATTTTTAACTGTTTTACTTGTCATACAGGAGGTAATGTTTTTACCTTCGTCATGAAGTATGAAAATGTAACATTTATTGAAGCAGTTAAGATAGTTGCTGAGAAAGTTGGTATTAATCTTGATATTAAATCAAGTAATAAAAATGAAAAATATAAAGATGAATATGATATTATGAAATTAACTAGTAAATTTTATTTAAATAATATTAATACAAAAAGTGGTTTGAAGGCTAAAAATTATTTAAATAACAGAGGTATTACTGATGAAATAATAAAAGAATTCGATATCGGATTTTCACTTAATGAACCAAATTCACTATTTAATTTTCTACATAGTAAAAATTATCCTAATGAAGTTTTAGAAAAAATTGGTTTAATAGGTAAGAATGGCATTGATATATATGATTTGTTTAGAAATAGAATAATGATACCTATAAGTAATTTAAGCGGTCAAATCGTAGGTTTTACTGGAAGAATATTTAATGGCGAAGATAGCGCTAAATATATTAATACTAAAGAAACTATAATATTCAAAAAGGGGAATATTTTATTTAACTACTACAATGCTAAAAATCATATACGAGAAGCTAAGCAACTAATAATAGTTGAAGGAAATATGGACGCTATAAAAATGAGTGCTAGCGGTATTAAAAATGTTGTGGCACTTATGGGAACAGCATTAACTGATGAACAAATAAGAGTAATAAAAAAGGCAAATAGCGAAGTAATATTACTATTTGATAATGATAACGCTGGTTATGAAGCAACGATTAAAAATGGTGATTTACTTTTAAGGAAAAGTATTGTATCAAAAGTAGTAAGATTAAGCGATGTAAAAGACCCAGATGAATATATAGAAAAAAATGGAGTGGCTGCTTTACTGGATAATATAAAACATCCTATTAGTTATATTGACTTTAAAATTGATTATTTAAAGCAAAAAATAGATATAAATAATTCCAGTGGACTTGCAAGCTTTATTAAGGAAATATTAGAAGTTATATCATCTCTTGATCAAATAACAAAAGATATTATTTTAGATAAAATATCTAAAGAATATAATATATCTAAAGATGTATTAATCAAAAAAAATGAAGTTGAAGTTAGGCCACCACAAATAACACAAAAGGTTATTTCTCCAAAAAAAGATAAATACAAATTATTAGCTGATATTATACTTTATTATATAGCTAGTAATTCAAAATATCTTAGAATATATAAAAATGAGCTTAATTTTTTTAAAGAAAAAGATGAAAGGGATTTAGCTAGTGAGATAGATTATTTTCATAGGAATAACGAAAATGCAGTATTCGCTGATTTTCTGACTTATATTACACATGATGAAAAATTGCATGAAATGACTATAAGTTTATTAAATCAGTATGATAATGAAGAATTATCGCATTCTAAATTTATAGATTATATAAATTTAATGAATAGAAAAATAAAAGAAGAAGAAATAACAAATTTGAAATTAAAAATAAAAAATGAATTAGATGTGGATAAAAAAATAAAATTAATAGAAAAATTAACAAAAATAAAAAAGGAAGTGTAGATTATGAACGAAATTAAAACGTTAGATGAAAGAAAAGAAAATTTATTAAATTTAGGGAAGGAAAAAGGTTTTATTACATTTGAGCAACTTGCAAATGAGTTAAAAGGCTTAGATGTAGATGGTGATTCTCTAGATGATATATACAATTTTTTAGTATCAAATAATATAAATGTTATTGCTGATGAAGAAAAAGATAATAATGCTAATACAAAAGATGATGCCCCTATAATATTAAATGATGAAGATATAGTAAAAGATATTAATATAAATGATCCTGTTAGAATGTATTTAAAAGAAATTGGTAGAATAGCTCTATTAACAACAGAAGAAGAATTATCATTGTCCGCTAGAATAATAGAAGGTGATGAACTAGCTAAAAATTTACTAGCCGAATCAAATTTACGTTTAGTAGTTAGTATAGCTAAAAGATACGTAGGAAGAGGTTTACTGTTCTTAGATTTAATTCAAGAAGGAAATATAGGACTTATGAAAGCTGTTGACAAATTTGATAGCGATAAAGGATATAAGTTTTCAACTTATGCTACATGGTGGATAAGACAAGCTATTACAAGAGCCCTTGCTGATCAAGCTAGAACTATTAGAGTACCTGTACATATGGTAGAAACAATCAATAAAATGGCAAGAATTCAAAGGCAATTAACTTTAGAATTTGACAGAGAACCAACTGAAGATGAAATAGCAACTAAAATGGGACTTTCGGTTGAAAAAGTAAGAGAAGTAATGAAAATTAGCCAAGATCCAGTGTCTCTTGAAACGCCAATAGGCGAAGAAGATGATTCGCATTTAGGAGATTTCTTAAAAGATGAAAGTACATTATCGCCTGAAGAATTTGCAGAAAATGAAATGCTGAAAAAAGAAATCATGGAAGTACTAATGAGTCTGCAACCAAGAGAACAAGAAGTATTAGAACTTAGATTTGGTCTTATTGATGGAACTTGTCATACATTAGAAGAAGTAGGGAAACGTTTCAGTGTTACAAGAGAACGTATTAGACAAATAGAAGCTAAAGCTTTAAGAAAATTAAGACATCCATCTAGAGCAAAAAAACTCAAAGATTTCTTAGGTGAATAATGGTTTCTTTAAGAATAAAAACAATAGCCTCTTTAATAGATAAAAAAGATATTATATTAGACGTGGGAACAGATCATGCATATTTACCAATATATTTAGTAAATGAGAATCTTGCTAAAAAGGTATATGCTTCAGATATAAGTGAAAAGGTACTATTATCTTCTAAAGAAAACATTGTAAAAAATGACTTAGAAGATAAGATAAAACTATTTTTATCAAATGGTCTTGATAATATTTGTGTTAAATATAATACTTTAGTAATTACTGGAATGGGTTTTCATACAATTAAAAATATATTAGATAAAAAAATCTTACCTAATAAAATTATTTTGCAAACTAATAGTGATCATGATAAATTAAGATTATATATGATGAAATTAGGATATAAAATAGATAAAGAAATAACTATAAAAGATAAAAATATATTTTATGTTATTATAAAATATATTAAAGGTGTAGAAAAACTTACCAAAAGTCAAATTCTTTTTGGTAAATCTCAAAATAAAGAATATTATAATCATTTACTTAATAAATATAATAAAATTTATCCAAATTTACCTATAATAAAAAAAATTAAATTTTATACAATTATATTAAGACTAAAAAAATTATCCAAGTAAAGTACTTGGTTTTTTTATTGAAAAAATACTGGTTTATCATTTAAAACTGTTTTAATACTTGTTTTACTAATTAAATTGCTGTCAGGTTTACTATTATTTTTAGAACTTAAACCAAATTCTTTAACTATCGAAAACATATTTTTAGCATTAGATATCATAGGTTTTACTTCTTTATATATTGGTATTACTTGATTAGCAACTCCTAGCGTTTTAGTAATGCCACTTATTATTTTTCCTAAACTAAGTGCACTTGTAGTAGCAGAGCCGAACATATTTATCACCTAGTAAATTATATGCATATTATATATATTTGTGACTTAGTACTAGAAATTATTTTATATATTATGGTATAATTTATTTTAGAGGATAAGTGATAATTAAATGAAGAAAGATAATTTAACAAATGATCAAAAAGTTACAAATATTATTGTAACAATATTACTTAGTCCATTTTTAATATTAAAATATATTTTCATGGGTTTTAAACAAATATTTGTTAGTAATAAACCTAAAGAAAATAAATATGTATATAGTGAAAAGACTTTGAAAAAATTACAAGTAGAAAAAGAAAAATTACTTAAAGACTTAATTGAAGCAGGTGCAACTAGAAGTGAAAAATCTACTATTTATTATTATAAAATCAAAAATAAAGAAGGCAAAATAGTCACAGGTACGATGAATGCTTTCTCAAAATTAGATGTTAATTCATTTTTAGTAAGCGAAGGAAATGAAGTATATAATATTGTTACATCATCATGGATTAATTTTGTATATCAAGAATCAACTTTATTTGGAATCAATAAATTATCTAATAAAGAAATAATTTTATTCACTAGCCAATTATCTACATATCTAAAAGCAGGGCTTACTATTGGTGAAAGTATAAAAATACTTAGTAAACAAGTAAGTAAAAATAAAGGAAAAATAAGAAAATTAAAATCACTAAGCTATGAAATAACATTAGGTTCTTCATTTTCGGCATCTCTTGAAAAACAAGGGAATTTATTTCCTAAATTTTTAATTAATATGCTAAAGTCAAGTGAAGCAGCTGGAACTGTTATTGAAACATTAGATGAATTAAGTGATTATTATACTAAGCTTAATCAATCTAAAAAAGAGATGATAAGTGCCCTTACTTACCCATCAATAGTTTTAGTCTTTTCAATAGGGGTTATTATTTTTATAATGCTATTTATTGTTCCTCAGTTTACTAGCATATATCAAAGTAATAGTGAGCAGATGACTGGAATAACTAAGTATGTAATTGATTTTAGTAACTTTATGCAAACTAATATCCTAACAATACTATTAATACTATTTATAATAATTATATCTTTTATGTTCTTATATAAAAATTCAAAAGAGTTTAAAAAATGGACACATATTATAATTCTTCATTTACCAATTTTTAAAAATGTTATAATGTATAATGAACTTAATATAATTACTAAAACATTTGCTTCATTATTAAAAAATGGGGTATTCATAACTGAAAGTTTAGATATACTTAAAAATATTACTAATAATGAAATATATAAAGAGATACTTACTAATGCAAATAAAAAGGTTATTAATGGTAACAAAGTCAGTGATGCATTTAATACAAAATATGTTCCTGAAGTAGCGTATTTTATGATGGTAGCAGGAGAAGAAGCTGGCGATTTAGAAGGTATGATGAAAAAAGTAAGTGAATACTTTAGTGATTCACACAAGTCAATGGTAAGTACTATGAAAGCTACCATAGAGCCTATTTTAACCGTGTTTCTAGCACTTATAGTAGGATTAATTATTATTGCGGTAATAGTGCCAATGTATGGCATTTATGATGATGTAAGTTTGGGGTAAATATGTTAAATATAGTTTTAATTTTTATAATTGGTTTGGCGCTAGGATCATTTTATTTATTAATAGGTACTAGATTACCAAAAAAAGAAAATGTGGTTTCAAAATCTAGCAACTGTGATCACTGTCATGCTATACTAAAATGGTATAATTTAATACCCGTATTATCTTATATATTTCAGTTAGGTAAATGTAGTGAATGTAAGAAAAAAATATCTATATTATATCCACTTGTAGAAATAATAACTGGTTTATTATTTGCTATTGTATATATCGAGTTTGGTTTTTCTTATATGTTTTATATGGCCATAATACTAGTTTCACTATTCATTTTAATTTGCATTACAGATTTTAAAGACTACATTATTTTAGATTCTCCATTACTAATAAGCGTTATTCTAATAATTGTAGTTCAACTTATATATTTTGATTTAGATTTCTTGATAGGTAATTTATTATCTGGAGCAGGGCTATTTGTAATGCTTTTAGCAATAAAAAAAATAGGGGATTTCCTATTTAAAAAAGAATCTTTAGGAGGCGGAGATATAAAATTTGCTTTTATAATCGGCCTTGCTGTTGGATTCGAATTATCACTGTTTGTATTAATATTATCAGTATTTTTAGCACTACCAACATCTGTTGCGGCCCTAATTGTATCTAAAAATAATTTACTTCCATACGGACCATTTTTAGCAGGAGCATTATTGATAGTGTTTATGTATGCAGATAAATTTACTAATTTACTTAATTATATTAGTGCATAAATTACTAACGATGCAGCTACACTACCTAACATTAATATTAACATAATCCACGTAAAGACTTTTCTCATTTTTTTACTCATAAGTATTTTCCTCAACTTTCGACAATTTAATATTATCATAATTTTTTTGTTTTTTCAATATACTTAATTAGGTGATGAAATGAAAAAGTATTTAAAAAATTCCAATATTATATTTTTTATTATAATATTATTAATGGCTCTAACCTGTGGAAGTATTTATGCTAAACTTAATATTAATAATGAACTCTTAACAAATAATTTTTTAGAAACTAGTAATTTTATAACAATAAATAGTTTTTTAATAAGTATAGGTATAATAAGTTTATCTATACTTTTTTCTTTCATTGGGGTAGGAGTTTTACTAGGTTTATTTTATCTTATTTATCAGTGGTTTACCTTAGGATTTATAATAACTTTATTAATATCTAAATTCGGAATTGAAGGTTTAATATGCGGGATATTATATTTTATTATATATAAACTACTAATTTCTATTTTACTTATAAGTATTATTATTAAGCTTGCGAAATTATTTAAAAACCTTATATGTGTTTATGCATATAAAAATAAAATAAATAATTCCTGGTTTCTATCAAATATAAAAAAATTAATTATCATATTTATAGTATTCATTATATATTCGCTTATATTACTTGTTTTAAACAAATTAATTATGTCTTTACTAATTTCTATATTATAAATACCTATTTGTTTATTTTTATGGTATAATATCAACGTGATGTATATGAAAAAAGTTGTAGTAGGTATAAGTGGGGGAGTAGATTCTGCAGTTGCAGCATTCCTTTTAAAAAAAGCTGGTTATGAAGTAATTGGCATTTTTATGCGTAACTGGGATAGCACTATAAATAATGAACTTCATAGTGATCAAGACTTAAATGATATTTGTCCTCAAGAAAAGGATTATAATGATGCAAAAAAAGTATGTGAACATTTAAATATACCTTTATATAGAGTTGATTTTATAAAAGAGTACTGGGATTACGTATTTACATATTTTTTAGAAGAATTAAAAAAGGGTTATACACCAAATCCAGATTTATTATGTAATAAGTACATAAAATTTGATTTATTTATAAAAGAAGCTTTAAAATATGATGCTGATTATGTAGCTACCGGTCATTATGCCAAAACTAATAATGGTAAACTCTTTAGAGCTAAAGATATTTCTAAAGATCAAACATATTTTTTAGCAGATGTTAAAGCTAATAAATTTAATAATATTTTATTTCCAGTAGGGGATTATACCAAAAGTGAAATAAGAAATATAGCAAAAGAAAATAATTTACCGGTATTTGATAAAAAAGATTCAACAGGAATATGTTTTATTGGAGAACGTAATTATCAAAAATTCATTAGTAATTATTTAAAACCTAATCCGGGGGATATAGTAGATGTTAAAACCAATGAAATAATTGGTAAACATACAGGACTGATGAACTATACGATAGGGCAAAGAAGAAATACAGGCTTATCAGGCCACGTCGAAAGACATTATGTATGTGGTAAAAATGTTGCCAAAAATATATTGTATATAGCTTTTGGTGATAGTGAATATTTATATTCAGATAGTTGTATTATAAATAATGTGAATTTTATTAGCACTGATATTTTACCGGATAAATGCAGTGCTAAATTTAGATACCGCGGAGATGATATTCCTGTTACTTTAGAGTATTTAGATAACGGATCTATAAAAGTTTTTTATCCTTCAAAAGTAAAAGCAGTTACTCCGGGGCAAGCTTGTGTTTTATATATTGAACAAGAATGTATTGGTTGTGGCTTTATAAGTGAAATTTTTAAAGAAAATGAACCACTTTGGTACATAAACAGTTGACAATAAAATGTTAAGTTTTGTATAATAATATTGTAAAGAAAAAAGAAAGTAGTGATAATATGAAATATTTAAATAACATCTTACATGAGTTAGGAATTTCAAAAGTTAAACTTGCTAAATATTTAGGAGTTTCAAGACAAATGGTATATAATTATTTAACTTTAGAAAATATGAATGATTGGCCAAAAGAAAAGAAAGTTCTATTGTTACAATTATTGGATATAAAAGATTTAACTGATGATGTTTTAAAAAATGTTGAAGTTAATACTGAGTATTTAATGGCTGTTGAAAGTAGACTAAATACTGCTATAAAAAATGCTAGTGATATAGAAAATTATTTTGATGTATCTGGTTTAACTAAGGAAAATAAAAATAATTTAATAGATATTACTTATGTAATTAAAGAAATATTATTAAGCGATACTAATGGTCAAAATGTTAAAGTTATTAAATATTTACATTATCTACTACAAACAATAGATAATATACCTGAAATAAAATATATATTTGCTTATTTAGCAAAAATGAATGGATTCATTAAACATGATGAATTTGCCTTTAATGAAGATAAACAATTTATATTTGAAGGAATTATTTACTCTGCTTTAACATTATATACAAATGGGGGAGCTTCTAAGAGTAAAGTAGCTGATTTAAGACGTAGATTTGTTCAAGAAATAGAACAAAAAAATGAAGAAAAATTAACTAGAACACAGCAATTATTTGCAGTTAAAGAACAAGCTTTAAAAGAGCTTGGTTATACCGAAATGACTGGTTCAAATAGCGAAGAAGTTTTAGAAAAAATAGCTGAAATACAGTCTAGATCTGTTATATCAGATGATAAAAAATAAACCACTTTCATAGTGGTTTTTTTATGTGATACTCCCCTTTTATTCTATTTATCAAGAGTAGGGGTAATAAAATTTATTATAATATACTTTATCACGTAATTTTATTGTATATTATAAAGAATATATAAAATTATGATAATAGATATAAATATTAATATTTTTATAATAGTATATACTGTATATTAAATAGATAGTATATTATATTAAGTAAAACGTATAAAAATCTATAAAAAAACACTTGTAATTCAAGTGCGAATAATATATATTATGTTAACTAATGCATTTTTATTAATTTTCTTCTATATAAATATAAGGATTTTTATTAGGTTCTATCCATTTAAGAATATCTATCATTTTATCTTCATCTACTGCTACACATCCTGCTGTTCCACCATTTTTACTTACATGTAAAAATATTGCTGATCCGTTTCCTTTAATTATATTTTCAGTATTATATTCAATAACAATAACATAGTTATATGCTTTTGTTTCATTTATTAAATGTTCTGCGCTTACATTATCAATATTATCAATAATTAGTTTGTTGTAATCAGTTGATAATATATCATCAACCCAATATTCATTACCAGTTAATTTAAAATAATCTAGTCTAGTACCGGGATTATCTTTTATTCCAAATCCCCTATTAATTTTATACAAGCCAAGAGGGGTTTTACAATCCCCTTCCCTCTTTTGTTTGGTAATTCCATTTTTCCCTATAAAAGCATCCATTGAATCAATAGCAATCCAATTATTATCAATATTTTCATATAAAAATAATTTTGCTGTAAAACCAGTTATATATTCTACTTTTATTAATTGCTTAATATTACTTGGAATATCACTAAACTGCATTTTATCTTATTCTTTCTACAGGAACTATATTAAAGGATTTATTAATTAAATCGATAAACATTTCTGCTGCTTTTTCTTTTTCGCTATTTTGATCACTATTATTTTCAGATATTTCATTATTTGCAGTGCAAGTATTTTTTATAGTAAATACCCTTTCTTCATTTAAATCTTGATACTTTGCATAAAATTTATATGTAGAACCATATACATCTTCAAAAATATCGATAGACCCAGTGAGTTTTTCTTCGTTAGTTTGGTGTTCAAATATAAAATTTGTTTCATGGTGTCCAAGACCAGTGGCCATTAAATCAATAGCGCCATTTGAATTTAATAATCTTAACTCATTTATACTTAAATTATTTATTAATTCACTAATAATATTAAATGGATATAAATTATCATTATATAACATAGGATTGCTCATTAATTTTTTAAAATAGTTATATGGGAAATTTGTATATTTATATAAAAAATCTTCTTTTGATTCTAACCCTTCTATTTTCTTTAAACCTTCTTTTAATTCATTCAAAATTTTAATTTCTTTTTCTTCTGACATAATAGTCACCTCTTCCTAATATAATTATATTCCTTTGTAACTATAATTACAATAAAAAAAGAACTATAATATCTAGTTCTATTTTCTTATAATAGTTGCATCTATATTATTTAAAGCATTAGGTAAGTTATCTAATGAAGTAATTATAGCTTTATTGCCTGTTGTTTCAGCAAAATCAAGTGCAGCCTCCATTTTAGGAAGCATACTACCTTTTGCAAAATGTCCTTCATTTATATATCCTTTAGCTTCGTCAATTGTTATTTCGCCAAGGCCTTTAGCTTCTGGTGTTCCATAATTTATTTGAGCTTGTTTTATATTAGTTAAAATAACTAACAAATCAGCATTAAGCTCTTTTGCCATTAAAGAAGCCACTTTATCTTTATCAATAACTGCATTAGCGCCTTTATTTTCATTTTGTTTAAATATTGGAACTCCACCGCCACCACCAGCGATTACTATATGACCTGCTTTAATTAAATCTTTTATAGTTTCTATTTCGATAATTTCAATTGGTTTTGGACTAGCAACTACTTTTCTATATCCACGACCAGAATCTTCTATATATTTCTCACCACTAGTTTCCGCAAGTTTTTCTGCCATTTCTTTTGAGTAAAAAGGTCCAACTGGCTTACTTAAATTTTTAAAAGCTTCATCATTTTTATCCACCATTACCTGAGTTACAATTGTAGCTACTTTTTTAAATATGTTTTCTTCTTCCAATAGATCTCTAAGACCTTTTTGGATGTGATATCCTATATATCCCTGACTCATTGCTGTACATTCTGGAAACGCCATATATGGAATATCTTTGTTTTCGTATGAATCTTCAAAGGCTAAATTAATAACTCCTACTTGTGGTCCATTACCATGACCTATAATAACCTCATGACCTTCTTTAATTAACGGCACTATATTTTTCATTGCTTTTTTTATTAGAAGTTGCTGCTCTTTAGGATCATTACCTAAAGCATTTCCTCCTAA
>CAYJFC010000007.1:0-48587 GCA_964369625.1 uncultured Muribaculaceae bacterium | reverse complement strand
ACATCATCATAAATCATATAATGAAGTCTAAGGGTGTGTATCTATTAGTATCCAATCCAAAAGTAGGAAAGTCTATGTTGGCACTGCAACTTTCCTGCTCCGTTATAAACGGAACATCTTTTTTAGGATACAAAGTTAATCCCTCGCCTATTTTATATATTACCACAGGATCAGATTCAGGTCAAATAAAGGAACATATAGATTTTATGGAACTAGAGGTTAAAAAAAATTTCTATTCCCTATTGATAGACAAAATAAAATCAACATTTCATTAAGAGATTTAGAATATGAAATTAAATTATTTTCAGAAGAAAATGATGATAAATTAATAATAATAGATATGTTAAAAGATATAGATTTTAGTGTTGATTATGATATTAACAATTATCAAGATATTGCTCAAAAAGTATTACC
The DNA here is from genome assembly GCA_964369625.1 of uncultured Muribaculaceae bacterium. Taxonomy (GTDB): domain Bacteria; phylum Bacillota_I; class Bacilli_A; order RF39; family UBA660; genus CAKOSP01. The sequence goes on along the minus strand of CAYJFC010000007.1, from coordinate 48,173 downwards.
AAAATTAAGATACTTTTGTGATAAATATAATGTAACTTTTTTAGTTACTCATCATTTAAAGAAAAATGGTAAAACTTTGGGAACTGTTGCACTTGATGCAACAGTTGATGAAAGAATTACATTAATTGAAAATAAAACAAATAAGAAATATGTAAAACTACAAATGATAAATAGAGATTTTCCTGAGTTAGATATTCAACTAAAGAAAATGGATAATCTAATATTTTAAAAAATAAATTCAATTGAAGAAGAAGAAATTTCTTATGAACTAACTTCTTTTATAAAATATATTGCTAGTCAAAAAAAATAAATTTTACTTGTACCGATATAGTATTAAAGGCTAACTTTCAAATGTCACCTAAAAGATTTGGTAGACTTTTAAACACTAGCATAGAATTACTAGAAAGCGAAGGTGTATTCATTACTAAATGTAGAACAGCAGATAGTAGAACATATCACGCTTCTTACATTGAGCCTTCGCAAAATGAAGATGAATAATGTGGCACGCTTTGTTACGAAGTAATGAAAGTAGCGATAATTATTTCATTAGTTTTTTAAGGAATATCCTTAACGAACGATTTGGGCTATACCCTAGTGAGAATAGGTCATTATTGACCTATTTAATGAAAGGATTGAACAACGTATGATGAAAAAAAAGTAGTAAGAGTAGAAACTAAATATAAACAAAAAGACTTATAGAATATTAGTGCTTAAATGAAAATAAGAAAATGCACTGGTAATTATGATAAAGATAGATTCGATTTTAATATTAGTTATATTAACTTTTATGATAAAAATTTATATCAAGCAGTAAAGCAAAAATTTAAAAAGAACTGTTAGTAAGTTAAAAGAAGTAATTTTTAATATTGGAAAAGCAATTTGTACAGTTTTAAAAATAGATAGAAAAGATGAAATAGAAGATTATAATGATTTAGCTAATTCTATTAATTATGATTATTATAAACCTCGTAACAAAAATAAAAATAACGATGTGGAAAGATAAAAAAATCTTCGCATAATATTAAAGTATTACAAACACCATCTTCACATAGAAAAGGATGTGATAATATGACAACTACAAAAATTAAAATTGAATTTAAGGAGTGATTCTTATAAATAAAAAATATAATATAATTGAAGAATACAAAACTGATGTTGAAAAGGTAGATTTAGTAAAAGAAATAAATTATAAATTATACACAATAATTATGTTTTTAGAAAGTGTATAAGACTATGAATGCTATTAATCTATGTTATAATAATATTGGTTATAAAACCACTTTAGTTAATTATTATCTTAAAAAAGGAGGTAATAATTATGTCTGAAATGGAGAGTGTTAGTAATAAGAATATTTTAAAAGTTGGAATTTATTTGAGATTATCTGATGAAGATAAAAATAAAATTAATAAAAGTGATGATAGTGAAAGTATTAAAAATCAAAGGAACTTATTAGTTGCTGAAATAGAAAAATATGATAACTTTATTTTCTTTGATGAATATTGTGATGAAGATTTATCTGGAGCTGGAACATTTAGACCAGAATTTGAAAGATTAATTGAAGATTGTAAAAAAGGTAAACTAGATATAGTAATGTGTAAAAGTCAATCGAGGTTTTCAAGAGATATGGAAATTGTTGAAAAGTATCTTCATAATAAATTTATAGAATGGAATATTAGATTTATTAGTTTATCTGATAATGCTGATACGTTTAATAAAGGAAATAAAAAATCAAGACAAATAAATGGTCTTGTAAATGAATGGTATTTAGAAGATGTATCAAATAATATTAGATCTGCATTTAATGCTAAAATGAAAAACGGTGAGTACATTAGTCCCTTTGCTCCATTTGGTTACGAAGTATCTAAAGAAAATAATAATAACTTAGTAATTGATGATTATGCAAGTAGTATTGTAAAAAGAATATTTAAATTATATGTAGATGGATATGGATATGGGAGTATTGCTAAAACCTTAAATGAAGATAATATCCCTTCACCATCTTTATATAAAAAACAAAAAGGACATAAATTAAATGTTATAAGTAAAAGAAACATAGAAGATATTAAATGGAGTTCAAATGCTATAAAAACAATACTAACAAATGAAATATATTTAGGACACCTTATTCAAGGTAAAAGAAGTACTGTTAGTTATAAGAATAAAAAAATAATTAAGAAAAATAAAAGTAACTGGATTATAGTTAAAGATACTCATGAACCTATTATTAGTGAAGTATTATTTAATAAAGTTAAAATACTAATGCAAGATAGAACTCGTGTAAGCAATAATAGTAAAAAGGCTCACATATTTTCAGGAAAAGTATTTTGTTTAGAATGTGATTCTTATTTAAAAAGAAATTGTACAAGCAAACATGAATACTTAGTTTGTACTTCTAACAGAGATGGATATAATGAATGTGTTAATAAACTTTCAATGAGATATGATGTTTTATATGATATTGTATTAAGTGCAATAAATGCTAAAATAAACAAATTTTATAGTGAGCAAAAATTAAATGAAGCCAGTACTACCTTAAAAGATAATGAACAAGATAAAGAAACATTTTCTCTAAATTATCGTTTAGAAGAACTAGAAAAAAAATTAAGAGAAACAAATAATTATCTTAAAACAGTATATCAAGATAAAGTTAATAAAATTATTTCAGAAGAACAATTTAAATTACTAATGGAAGATTACAGCAATAATGAAGAAATAATAAAAAATGAAATATCTTCAATTAATGAAAAACTAGAGTATAAAAAAACAAAACAAAAATCCCTACTAGATAAAAAAGAAATATTTTCAAAATACAAAATACTTTCAAAACTAGAACACGTCATAGTTAATGAATTTATAGATAAAATATATATAGGTAAAGTTAAAGATGACAAATCACGAGATATTAAAATAATATGGAATATTGAATAAATATTGAAATTATACCAATTTTGAAAATTGGTATAGTAATTTACATAATTATTAGCATATTTCAAGAGATATATAGCAAATTTAACTAAAAAGTCACACAGATTTTTAAAATTGGTTATTTGATATATCTTTGTATATATATTACAATACTCACAAAACAAGTCAATTGGTGACAAATTATCACCTGTTGAAATTAATATAGAAAGGAATTAGATATGAACTCAGAAAAATTACAAATAATAAATAAAATATTTAATAACACTGAAATAAGAAGTGTTTGGAATAAGGAAGAAGAAAAATACTATATAAGCATAGTAGATGTTGTAGGAGTATTATCAGAAAGTGATAGACCAAGAAAATATTGGAGCGACTTGAAAAACCAATTAAAATCAGAAGGAAATGAGATGTCCGATAAAATCGGACAACTGAAATTAAAATCAAAAGATGGAAAATATTATCTGACTGATGTATGTGATATAGAAGGAATGTTTAGAATAATACAATCAGTTCCAAGTAAAAATGCTGAACCTATAAAACAATGGTTAGCTAAATTAGGAAGTGAAAGAATAGATGAAACATTTGATCCTTCCCTAGCCTTACAACGAGCAATAGATACTTATAGAGCTAAAGGTTATGATGAAAATTGGATAGCAAAAAGAATTAAATCTTTACAAGATAGAAAACAACTAACTGATGTTTGGAAAGACGGAGGAATTAAAGAAGGTATTGAGTTTGCTATTCTTACAAATGAAATTTATAAAGAATGGTCTGGAATGAAAGCAAGTGAATATAAAGAACTTAAAGGTCTTAGAAAAGAATCTTTAAGAGATAATATGACTGATATAGAAGTTGCTTTAACAGACTTAGGAGAAATAGCAACAAGAGAACTAGCTAAAAAACATAACCCACAAGGTTTAGAGCAAAACAAAAAAATAGCTAAAATGGGTGGTAATACTGCTAAAGTAGCTCGTGAAGATTTAGAAAAGAAACTTGAAACTTCTGTGATTAGTAAAAATAACGCTTTAAATTATCAATATATAGATAATAAAGAAAAAATTGAAAATATATAATTTTAGTTGCACGAAAAAATCGTACTACTGAACTGCTCGAAAAATTCGAATAGTTGATATTTAAATATTAAGTACACAAGAAAACCTTGTAGACTTAAAAGTTTGTGTGTTTATTACATTCAAGCATAGTAAAATATAAAATTTAAAAAGCCTTTAAAATAAGGCAAAAAAGACAATCGTGTGTTTACTCTATTCATACAGTAGCTTTAATTAGAACACTAGCAATTAAACCTGACATTTTACTGCTAGATGAACCTTTTTCTGCACTTGATTATCAAACCAGATTAAAAGTAGCAGATGACGTTTATAATATAATTAAAAAAGAACAAAAAACTGTTATTATGATTACTCACGATATTGCAGAAGCTGTGAGTTTATCTGACCGAGTTATTGTTCTAACTAAAAGACCTGGTAAAATTAAGAAAATTTTGAATATAGAATTAGCAAACAAAAATTCTCCACTTAAAAATAGACAAGATAAAAATTTTAGTAAATATTATGATACTATATGGAAAGAAATAGATAAAACTGAGTAAACTCAGTTTTTATTATTTTGTAAAAATTTATTTTTTTGATATACTTACTTAAAGGAGAATTAACTATGATAGTAATAGCTACAAAAGATGAACTTAAATTAGCAGAGCAATATAATGTTAATAATGAAGAAATTGTTATAACAGGCGTTGGAGGTTTGAATGTTATTGAAAAACTAATAAATGTTGATAAATCTACTAATATCTTAAATATAGGATATGTTGGAAGTAACAATATACCTAAAGGTACAATGGTAAAAATCAATAATAGTAAACTATATCACCCTAATGTTACATATGATGAGCCAATCTATAAACTTAATAATGGTGATACTTTATGTTTAACATCTAATGATTTTGTGTTAAACACTGATATTAAAGATTCTGTAGTATTCGATATGGAGCTTGCTTATATCATGGCCCTTGGTTTCAAAAATGTAAGTAGTATAAAAATAGTTAGTGACAATTTATCATATGATGAATATGAAAATTCAATAAAATGAAAACTAGAAATATTAAATTTCTAGTTTTATATTATAAGTAAACTTAATGACATTATCATCATCCCTACTATAAATCCATAAGTAACTAAATTGTGTTTTCCATATTCTCTAGCAGATGGTAATAATTCACTAACACTAATAAATACCATTATTCCTGCAACTGATGCAAAAATAAAACCAAATACTATATCATTCATAAATTGCATTAGTAATAAATATCCAACTACTGCCCCAACTGGTTCTACTATACCTGATAAAAATGAATATTTAAATGCTTTTAATCTACTCCCTGTTGAATAATATATTGGAATTGATACTGCAATACCTTCTGGAATATTATGGATTGCTATTGCCAAAGCTATTGCTACTCCTAAAGATGGATCTTGTATCGCTGATATAAATGTAGCAAGTCCCTCTGGAAAATTGTGAATTGCGATAGCAAGTGCTGTAAATAATCCCATTCTAAGTAATTGTTTTTTATTTCTATTTTTTTTAATTTTAATATTATTATCAATTTTAGGAATAAATCTATCTATTATTGCTATTAACGCTATTCCTGAAAAAAAACCTGCTGCAGTAAGCCATGCTCCAATATAATCACCTGATACCACTGATAAAGATTCGTTTGCTTTATTTAATATTTCTGTAAAAGAAACATATAACATAACTCCTGCTGAAAAGCCTAGTGACAATGATAAAAATTTATAATTATTTTTTTTTGCAAATAAACTAATTAAACTACCTATACCAGTGGCAAGTCCTGCAAATAATGTTAGTAAAAATGCAAAAATTATTTCTTGATTCATTCTAATCCTCCCGTTATAATCTCACATTTTAATATATGTCTTAGAAAAATTATTGCAACAAAAAAAATAAGCTAATAGCTTATTTAAAGTCTGCTTTTTTATTATATTCTACTATAACAACTCCATTATCAATTATATAATTTTCAAGAGTGAGCTTAATCGTTGGATTATTTTCTAAAAACAATTTTCTTCCTTTACCTAATATAATAGGAATTAAACCTACAATATATTTGTCAATAGCATCTTCTTTAATAAAATTATCTATCATAAGACCGCCACCAAATAAAAATATATTTTTCCCATTATATTTCTCTTCTAAAATAATGTCTACTATATTACCACCAATAAAATTAATATTAAATGGTTCATCTACTATTTTTTCATTAGTAGCCACATATATTTTTTTATCTTTATAATCCTTAGCAAAACCTAAATCATACGAATTTTTCCCCATAACAACTATATCAATATCACTTAAAAAATTTTGATAATCATGTTTTTGCTTTGTATCCAAATTTGGAGTATCGTGTCCTTTAATCCAATCAAAATCCCCTTCTTCAGTAGCTATGTATCCGTCTATACTCATAGCTAAATTCATAATAACTTTACCTTTCATAATAATCCTTTCTATTTAACAAGATGTACAACTATATTGTGAAATATTTTCTATCATAACACCTAATTTGTCCTTTAAAAGATTTACATTTTCTTCTGACCAATAATCTTCTGGATTTTCAAAGCCTTTTGTATCAAAGCTAGTTTCATCATCAAATGCTACAATTTTCCCATTTAAAACTACAACAATTGAAGGAACATAAACTCTTTTATTCCCATCTGCATCATATTGTAAATACTCTTCAAGTAATGTTACTATTTTTTGATAATCTTCAGTATTTTCTGCTCTATCATCTTTTATATTAAAATAATTTATTTCACTAATGCCATACGCCATTGCTACTTCATTTAAATATGGTACATATGCTACACACCATGGACATTCTGGATATCCCAAATATACAATTCCTGTACCGTTTTCTAATATTTTGATTATTTCTGATGCATTTTTTATTTCAAATATATTCTCTTCACTTACTGAGTTATACTCCTCACTAAATACCTGTGCATCTGTTTTTTCTAAAACTTCTTCCTCTTTTGCACATCCAGTTAAAAAGACTGTACTTAATAATAATGTGCTAATTAATAATTTTTTCATTTTTACCACTCCTTGAAATAACTATACTATTTTTTTGAAAACATTTAAATAAACATAACGTTTTTTACTATAAACGATTAGTTTATACTACAATTATAATCAAATAATAATGGAATTTTATATTCAATCGTTTTGTTATTTTCATCTATTAAATTTAATTCTATGAATAAATTAGCATTACTTAAATCTTCACAAATTGATAAATAATTATCTTTATGAAATTCTGCTCCCTCTAGTAACTGGGATAATGTTTTTGCTTTATTTATATCAAATGACTCATATTTTTCTATTTTAGAACAATCCGTTATTTTAGCAGTCAAATCATTTTCTTCTTCATATAAAGAACAATCTTTTACTACGTATTTTTCTAAAGAATCATCTATAATTTCCAACTTATTTATATGAATTGATTTTTTATCTTCTTGATATGCTGCTACACCATGAACTTCGAATAATTCATTATCTGATTTAATATCAGATAGTTTATATTCTTTTTCTGGATAAAACAAAACTAACAATATTACTGAAATTACTATAAATAATAAAACTATAGTTGCCGGAATAACATATTTTATTTTTTTCTTCTTTATTTCTCCATCTAAAATAGATTCTATATCTACTTTAAAAGTTTTACTCATAGCTCTAAGAATTTCTATATCCGGAATTCCTCTTGCATTTTCCCATTTTGAAACTGCTTGGCTAGTAACATTTAATAACGAAGCAAATTCAGATTGCGACATATTATTTTTTTTACGTAATTCTAATATAAATTTTGCAATTTTTTCTTGATCCATTATTACTCCTTATATTTTTATTATATCATAAAAAAAAGTTCTTAAATAGTATTTAAAGACCTTTCTTTTAAATATTCTTTTTGTACTTTACTTAAATTTATATTCATATCGCTTTGAACATTTTTACTAAATATATTATATTTTTCAAGTTCTTTTTCAATAAAATAAAAATTAATTAATTCTCCTTCAATAAATTTTATCTCTAAACTATAACTTAAATTATCATTAAAATTTATTGCTTTTTTATTAAAAGAAATTTCAAATAACGAATCATTTATTTTTAACATATATTTTTCTTTTAATAATTTTACATTAAATTTGATATTCAAATCAGTTAACTTAATTACATAATTATTTTCAATATATGTTATTGCATCTTCAAAAGATATAAATTCCATTTTCTTTTCAACTAAACAATTTACTTTATTTTCTACTAATTGAGTAATAGTAAAACTCTCAGTTTTATCAGATATTGTTTTTGTTAATGATATATTATTATTTTCTAAATTATTATTAGCATCAACATAATATTTTTCAATTACTTTTTCTTCTTTTACATCTTCTATATTCAATACACCTTTAACAGCCAACAAGGTTTTGTTTAATAAATTTTTATCATTACTTTCACAATCAAATTTTAATTTATATACATAATTACCGCTGAAAATATTTTTTATTCTATCTAATATTTTTTTTATTTCATTATTTTCCAGATTCATCTTTTTTAAAATTATTGTTACAATTTTCAAATCAATACTATAAACATTTTTATTTTTCATCAAACTAAAGTCTAATAAATTTGAACATTTTGATATATCTTCTATTTGATTATTTTTATTTATTAATATTTCACCAGATTTTGAATAAATTGATATATCTCTTATTTCTTCTACAATTGATTCTTCTAATTTATCAAAATGCGGAACTGATAATTTTAAATAACTTATAAAATTCAAATATTCATTTTGATCACTAAATTCTTTTAGCAATATATTACTATCCAATCTTTTCGTATAAAGTAATTGTGCTCTTCTTTGAATAATTGGATCACTATTATAAGTTGTTTCATAAATATATTTATCAAGTTCGCTTATATTGGTATCCCATTTTAATTCGAATTTAGTTTTTATTAAAAAATCATGTAATATTTTTTCTAAAATCATTATATGATTAGATGAATAATATAAATCATACATTTTAAATCTTTTCATGAGAAAATCGCATATGATATATTCCGCTTTTTCATCAAAAGCAATTTTAATATTATTATCAACATATACTAAATTTATATAATCAAGTAAAACTTCATAATTATTTTTTTCTTTTAATAATTCATTAGTATCTCTTGTTATATAATCAATGCGATCTATATCTATTGAGCCAGCTAATAATGGTGATAATATTGTTAAAATGTCATCTTTTCCACTTTTTCTTTCGCTATCTTTTTGGCTTATTAGTTTAATTACTTTATGATATACATTAATATTAAAATTTTTAATAATCTCATTATATATTTCACTATTTTTATTTAATAAAATTTTTAAAGTTTCTTCTTCGTGGTTATTACTTAAAACTCTTTCAATTGCATGAGAATAACTACTATGACCTAAATCATGTACTAATGCACTTATTTTAAAAGCATCCGCATCATCTTGAGATATACTTGTGTATGGATATTTATTTTCCAAAATACTTATAAGTTTATCTGCTAAAAATAAAACCCCTATACTATGGTCGTACCTAGTGTGATTAGCATTTTTTATAAATCCTAATTGTTTCTTTTTTTCAAGTTCTGAAAACTCTTTTGTTTCTATTAACTTTACATACTTATCATCTAATGTTCTACTACCCCATATATCATAAACTATCATAATTATTTTCTCCTGATAATTTTATTATAATGTTACATTTATACGAATGTCAATTTTTATTTTTCTATAATGCCTTTTTTTATTTTAAATACTTTGTCTGCGTAACTAGATACATTTTTAGAATGTGTAACAATAATTACTATTTTTCCTTTTTTTGATAATTCTTTAAAAATATTCATAACTTTTTTTTCAGTTTCTTCATCTAAATTACCTGTTGGTTCATCAGCTACTATAATTGGAACATCTGACGCTAATGCTCTTGCTATTGCAACTCTTTGTTGTTCTCCACCAGATAATTTTAATACCATTCTATCCGCTTTAGTTTTATTTATGCCAACAGTATTTAACATTTCATATGCATAATCATTTTCATGCTTAATTCCTGAAAAATCTATTCCTATTTCTACATTTTCTTTGGCAGTCATATAATTTATTAAATTATATGACTGAAAAACTATATTTACATAATGAAGTCTAAAATCTGCATTACCTATATCGTTAATTGATGTATCATTATATAAAATATCTCCATCTTGAATATCATCTAACGCTGATAGTAATGATATTAAAGTTGTTTTACCTGAACCTGATTCTCCAATAATTGAATATAATTTACCAGCCTCAAAAATCATATCAATTCCTTTTAATACCTGATTTTTTTTATTTCCATCTTCGTATGCATACTTTAAATTTTTAACTATTAATTTATTCATTTATTCCCTCCCTGTTAGTATTGTTTTTGGTTCGTATTTCATTATGTTAATTGATGGCAATCCCATAGCTACAATGATTATTATATATCCAATTGCAAATAACATTACATATTCTCCTGCTGTTACATTTACATCTATTTCATCAATAACTTCAACATTTGAAGAGTTTCTATTCATACTCTCCATAATATTGCCACCACTAGGTCGGCCAAAATTATTATTACTTTGAGTTTCATTCATTTCTAATTGACTGTCAAGTAGACTTTTGGATAATCCTCCTGCTATTAAAGAACTGGTACCAATAGATAAAATAAAACCTACTGTTGCTACAACTACTAATTCTATTAACATTTGTCCAATGATATTCTTTTTTGTAGCGCCTAAACTCATCAGTACACCCATTTCATATTTTCTATCTTTTATATTATTATTTATTATAAGCGCTACTATTAATACCGCAGCAATTATAACAATAACTAAAATAGTTGTACTAAATGAACCTACTGATTCTAATGGTCCAGCCATTTGTTCATATGCTGAGTTATCAATATCAAGAGTTAAACTTAACTCCTCAAAATCATATTTGTTATTGGCTTCGTCAATAAATAAATCAACATTTTCAGGATTATTTAAATAATATACTACACTATTAACTGTATAATTTCCGTCATTATACATTTCTGAACTCATTAATTTAGTAGCACTTTCTATATTCATATAAATATCATTTTCATATCCTGCTTCGCTTGCTATAAATATCCCAATGATTTCATAACTAAAAATTTCTTCGCTTTCAGTATTTTTAACTTCTAAAAAATCTCCAACTGCAAACTCATTTGCTTGTGCTAATTCATAAGAAATTATAACTTTATCAATTGTTGTTTCATCAAAATAAGTACCTTCTGTGATTTCGAAAATATTACTTTCAACTCCTGGAATAAATGCATATGAATTAATACCAGTTATAGTATCAGCTTTATCCATTCCCATTTTTCCATTCATCATTGTTTCTTCTACTTCAACTGCTGTAAAATTAACTGCTTCATATCCTACTGAAATATTATAGGTATAATCTTTTACATATTCTGACTGTGCAATATCATACACCATTTCTATATTCGTTTGTGGTCTACTTATCAATGACATATTTTGTAATGATCCTTCGTTCATCGCGTTATTATCATTCATACCTGAACCCGACATATTTTCTCTCATTTTTTCCATGTCTGCCGATAAATAAATTTCACTGCCTAAACTTTCTTTTGCATAAGATGTACTTTCTTCGACTGAATTTGAAATTGCTAGCGAGGCTAGCACAAGATTTGCTATGATAAACATTATAATAAAAAGTACTACTGACTTACTTTTTTTTCTTGTAATATTTAACCATGCTCTTTTAAACATATTTTTTTTCATATTTCCTCTTTTCCTTGTTAATTATATAAAATTAATCTTAAATAAACCTTAAAAAGAAAAAGAACTTAAATAATTTAAGTTCTTTAATAGGATTTTCATTTATGTAATTATTAATTATATATTTGTTTTCTTTTATCTAATATATCACTTTCCTTTCTAAATTAATTATATCTTTCTTTTCTTTAACAAAACTTAAATTTTAATAATAAATTTAGTTTTTTTATTTTCACTACTTTCACAAGATAAACTTCCGTTTAATTTACAAATAATATTTTTGGCTATATAAAGACCTAATCCAAAGCTATTAGAATTATTATTAGTTCTAGCCTTATCACTTTTGTAAAATCTTTCAAATATATGTGGTAAATCTTCTTTTGATATCCCTTTACCAGTATTGCTTATTTCAAAAATAATATTTCTTTTTATTTTTTTTAAACTAATTTCTATTTTTCCGTTATCGTCTATATATTTAATTGCATTATCTAAAAGTATAACAATAACTTGTTTAAGCTTTTCTGAATTAGTTAAAATTATTATATTTTTTTCTACATTACTTCTAAATTTTATATTTTTTTCATATAAAATCGTTTCAAATGATAATATTATTTCTTCTATTAGGTCACTAACATTAATATTATTAAATAATATATTTTCTTCTTCTGCTTTAGCGCTATTTAATAAATCATTTATAAGTTTATTCATACCATTTGTTTCCATTTTAATATACTCAAGCCATTTTTTTTGACTTTTGATTTTTTCATTTTCATTCATTAACAATAAATCTGTATTTGCATTTATTATAGTTAATGGTGTTTTTAATTCATGAGTTGCATCAGCTACAAATTGTTTTTGTTTATTCCATAATTTGTTTAAAGGTTTTATGGACTTATTTGCAAAATATAAACTTATAAAATATATGGCAATAAGCATAAAAATAAAAATTAATATTAAGGACATTAATAATGTGTTTAACATATCTTTTTCACTTGTAATATCAATCAATGATATTCTATATCCATAATCATTATAAAATTCATCTGGTTCTATATTAGTATTATCTAGTGAAGTTATTTTATAATACCAAGTTTGATCTTCATATACAATATCACCACTATTAGCTTCCTTCTTAAGTATCAAATTTAATATACTATTATAATTATCTTCACTGAAATCTAGTAGTGAACTGATTTTATCAATTTCCATTGAATCATTTAATAAAAGTGTAAATGTATTAGATTTATTAGTATAATATTCATCAAGTAATTCAAAATCAAAATGATCTTTAAAACCTCTAAATGAATTAGTAGATAGTGGTTGTATTCTATCAATTTCCTTTTTGTATTCATTCATAACATTATTATACGTAACAATATATATAATTGTAAAAGATATTAATAATATTATTGATATAATTATTAAATTTATTATTAAAAGTTTATTTCTTAGTTTATTAAACATCTAGTTCACCTACTAGTTTATAACCAATACCTCTAATGGTATTAATTTTAATATTTAAATTCATAGATTTTAATTTTTTTCGTAAAAACGATATATACACTTCAACATTATTATCTATAACTATTTTATCAATTGACCAAATTTTATTTATAATTGTATCTTTTGATATTATAATATTTGGTTTATTAAAAAAAAGTTCTAATATTTGACATTCTTTCACTGTTAAATCAAAACTTTTTTCGTTATGTTTTAATTTCAAATTATTAATATCTAATATCAAATCATTAAATTTAATATTATAATTATCCTTGATACTACCTTTTCTTCTCGTGATAGCGTTTAACCTTGCTAGTAATTCTGTTGTTTCAAATGGTTTAGCTAAGTAGTCATCTGCTCCTAAATTCAATCCATGAACTTTATTTTCCACTTCTGCTTTTGCTGTTAGCATTATTATAGGAGTATTTATTTTAATTTCTCTTAATTTTTTTAAAATAGTAAAACCATCAATACCTGGTAACATCACATCTAAAACTATTACATCATAAATATTTTTTTTTGCATATTCATAACCATCTATTCCATCAAATGCAAGATCTACAGAATATTTATTTTTTTTTAATATTTCTTCGAGAGCATATGCCATGTGTTTTTGATCTTCAATAATTAATAATTTCATAACTTCCTCCATATATCATAGTACACTAATAACCTTTAATGTAACTTAATTTTATAATATTTATCTAAATTTATCAAATTAAAAATAGTGACAAATGATATTTTATTTGATACAATAAATTTTATGAAAGAAGGAAATATTATGAATAATATAAACAAAAAGAATAATTTATACACAATTTTATTTAATGCTTGTAAAAATTTTTTAGAGCATACGAATGGTACAACCGAGGACATTAAAAATTATAAAAATTTAGTGGCATCATTTAATTCACTAGTTCAAAATTACAATACACTGGAATTATTAAATGCTCAATTAACTGCACAGCAAAAACAAAATTCTGAAGAAAATATTGAAATTAACAAATTAGTTAAAACATTGTTAGCAGCTGCAAGAATGAATCTACAAAATGAAGAATATAATAATGATTTTGATATACCAGATTTTGAAAATAATTTTAGTAGTATAAATGATTTATATAATATATTAATTAATATATATGCACATTTTATGAATCACAACGCTTTAAATGATCCTATGCTTCCTATATATATTAGCACACAACTTAAAAATGTAGATGAGCATGATTTAAATTTACTTAAAGAAAAAATCATGTCAATTGAAGCAGTATCTGTAGCTAATTTAATTATTAGTGAAATTAATTTGGAAATACTTAAAAGATCTCAAGTAAATGTGGCAACACAAAGATAAACTTTCAGCTGAAAGTTTTTTTTTGCTATATTTTTATAGCAAAATATAATTTATTTAATATATTATTACAGAGTGTGATATAAATGTCTGAGAATCAAATTAATTTTATAAAAAAGATTAAAAAAGAAAAAAAAATTATTTTTATATTTCAAATATTTATTTCTATATTTTTTATAGTACTATGGCAACTTTTAGCAAATTTTAATGTAATCAATACTTTTATATATTCTTCACCTTTAAAAATAATTCAAACTATTCAGAATTTATATTTGACTAATAATTTATTTATACACATATTTGTAACTTTATATGAAACTCTTATAACTTTTGTACTAGGTATTGGCTTAGGTTTTATAATAGCCATATTTTTATATGAATTTAAATTAGTAGCCAAGATATTAGATCCATATTTAACTATGATTAATTCATTACCAAAAATTGCTTTAGGTCCTCTTATTATAATAATTGCTGGAGCAAACACAAAGAGTATTATTATAATGGCTCTTTTAATAAATTTAATTATAAGCATCATGACAATATATACAGGATTTTTAAATACCGATAAAACAAAAATTAAATTACTACAATCATTTAATGCAACTAAGATTCAAATTTTAAAAAACTTAATAATCCCTTCTTCCTTTAATGCTATAATTTCTAGTTTAAAAATAAATATTTCTATGTCACTTGTTGGAGTTATTATGGGAGAATTTCTAGTTTCAAAAGCAGGCATTGGATATTTAATTATTTATGGCACTCAAATTTTTAATCTAAATTTAGTTTACACAGGAATAATATTTTTAATTATCTTATCCTTATTATTGTATAAGATAGTTGCTTTAATAGAAAAAAAATTATTAAAACATTCCTAATATTTTACTGCAAAAAAAGAAACGAATTTTATTCGCTTCTAAGTGCATTTACAGGATCTTTTTTACTAGCCATTTTTGCAGGAATATATCCACCTAAAACAGTAAGTATAAAACTAATTGTAATTAGCATTAATGCATGCATTGGATTAAGTACTGCAACATTTTCTAAATCTGTTAAATTATAGATTATTGCATTTGCTGGAAATAATAATAAACTAGCTATACCAATTCCGAGTAATCCACTAAATATACCAATAATACTTGTTTCCGCATTAAATACTCTTGTAATATCTTTTTTACGAGCTCCTAAACTTCTTAATACACCAATTTCTTTTGTTCTTTCAAGAACTGAAATATACGTAATTATACCAATCATTATTGATGACACAATTAGTGATATAGCAGAAAACGCTATTAAAACTATTGTTATTGCATCCATAATGTTACCAGATAATGAAGTTATCATGTCAGCTAAATCAACATAGACTATTTGATTTTCTTCAGATGATTCATCATTGTAATCCTCGATTATTTCTAATATTTTTTCTTTTGATTCAAAATCTTTTGGATATACTTGAATCATTATTGGTTTATCGCTGCCACCTAAATAACTTAACATCATTTCTTTTGCTGCTATACCTTCTTCGCCAGTAAATTTTTCTCCAGTCATAACATTATAGTCAGCTTTTTCTTGAGCATTAACAATCTCACTTGTCTTATTTTCATTAATAATGATATCATTTAAAGCTTCAAAATAAACAATTCCTGGTTGTATAAATGTCATTATATCTTTTTGATTTCTAACAACACCTGTAACTTTAATAGTTATATTATTTTCGTTATTATATATTTCACTGTAATTATTTTTAGGAAAATAATAATTGCTTGCACTTGTATATAAATCATCATTTAAAACTATTTTAAATTCTTTACCTACTACATCTTCAAAATTTATTTCTTCTTCATGATTTAAACCTAATAAATTTAATACTTCTTTTGATACTGAATTAGTTGAATCAAGAACTAAAACTACTTCATTTTCATTAGTAGGAAGTTCTCCACTTAGTACATCAAAATTTTCTTCTAAAATATTGATTTTTGGTATACTACTCATTGATACTTTATTACTTGTTGTATATACATATTCTTCATTATATTCATGAATAATATTTAATCCTAATCCCTTGTTATAAGTTATTCCAGTAATATACTCATCATCTATATTATTTAAAATATTTATAAATTCATCTGTGAAATTATTTTCATGTGCCGTTTCCATAACATCTACTTGAGAGTAAATTATATCATTACTAGGATATTCTTCCATATCTTGTAAATCAGTAACACCAGCTGGCATTCCGTTTTCTTCAAATTCAGTTGTATTACTTTGGATCATTATAGGCATAGATGATAAACTATTTTTTTCAAAATTATCAATTTGAATATCAAATCCATTTGATAATGATAAAATTAATGCAATACCAATTATACCTATTGATGAAGCTAATGCTGTTAATAAGGTTCTTCCTTTTTTTGTTAATATATTGTTAAATGATAAACCTAGTGCACTTGTTAATGACATTTTTGTTTTCTTAACAACTAGTTTTGAATCATCCTTTTCTTCTTTATATTTATTTGAATCACTAATTATTTCACCATCTTTTAGCTCAATAACTCTATTGGCATATTCTTCAGCAATTTCTGGGTTATGAGTTACCATAATAACTAATTTTTTTTCTGCTATTTTTTTTATCAATTCCATTATTTGCTTACTTGTTTTAGTATCAAGTGCCCCAGTAGGTTCATCTGCTAATATAATTTCCGGATTGTTAACAAGTGCTCTAGCTATAGCTACTCTTTGCATTTGTCCACCAGATAATTGATTTGGTTTTTTATGAGCATGATCCTTAAGACCTACTTCACTTAATGCCTCTAAAGCACGTTTTTTTCTAGTTTTTTTACTTACATTACTTAACGTTAAAGCCATTTCAACATTACTAAGTATTGATATATGATTAATTAAATTGTAACTTTGAAAGATAAAACCAACGCAATTATTTCTATACGCATCCCAGTTTCTATCTTTATACTTTTTAGTAGAAGTATTGTTTATTAACAAATCTCCATTATCATATCGGTCTAGACCGCCTATGATATTAAGTAGTGTTGTTTTACCACTACCACTTTGACCTAATATGGCAACGAATTCATTTTTTCTAAAATTAATAGAAACACCTTTTAAAGCATGTTGAATAAAATCACCTGTTTTATAACTTTTTTTTATATTTTTAATATTTAACATAAAAATCTCCTAACAAAATAATTATACACTATAAATATGAAAAATATATGAAAAAAAGAAAAAAAAGTATTACAAAATACTTCTTTATACTCTACTTACTTGATGTGTTTCTACATCAACTGTTGTTTCTTGACCAAATAAATCTATTAAAATATTAAGTCTATTATTTTCAATATCAATGTTTTCAACTTTACCAACCATTCCACTGAATGGACCGTTAATAATTGAAACAGGATCCCCAATAGATAATTCAGTTTCTGGATTAATACTAGTTATTCCCATATTAGATAATATACGGTCTATTTCTTCTGGATTAAGAGGTGTTGGTTTAGCACCCTTTCCTGATGATCCTATAAACCCTGTAACCCCTGGTGTATTACGAACAATATACCAAGCTTCATCCGTCATTATCATCTCAATTAATATATATCCAGGAAACATTTTTTTATTCTTTTCTTTTTTTACGCCATCTTTCATTTCAACTTCTACAGTTTCTGGAACAATTACTCTATATATATAATCCTGCATTCCAGTTGATTCAGTACGCATTTCAAGTTTTTCTTTAACTTTATTTTCATGACCTGAATATGTATTAGCTACATACCATAATTTTTCGTTTTCCATTATATAAACCACCCTTTTACAACTGACATTAATACATTTAATAATAAGAAAAATCCTGTAACAAATAATATAAATACTACTGTTGTAATTGAATATTTAAATACATTTTTTCTTGTTGGCCAATTAACATTACCCATTTCTCTTCTTACACTTTTTAAAAAGTTTTCTTTTTTTGGTTTTGCACTTTTTTTATCTTTTTTAACCATATTTCCTCCATTAAAAAAACACCCTTCGTGCTTCAACATTAATTTATCATATATTAATGTAAAAAGCAAGTATTTTTACTATACTTCTAGTATTTTTGCTATATCTAACCAATTATTTACTCTAATTATATTATTTTCAATTAATTCATTTCCATCTACGTCTTTATTATGATATGCTGTATATAATAAGCTAGTTTCACAACTACCTAAATTGCTTATTCTATCATCAATTCTTATATCACAATTAATCAATAACTTATTAGTTGCAAATATATAATTATTTGGATCAATAAATGTAAGCTCTCTATGTAAAAAATCATATTTATATTTTAAATTGTTGCTACTTTTAGCTGGTGATTCTCTCCATATAAATGCTGAGCATATATATACTTCATATTTTTCATTTATTCTTTTCATTACATCATAACAATTATCTGCTAGCTTAGCATCTTCATATAAATTAATGTTTTCAAAATTTTCAAAAAACAAATCTTTTTTATCTCCTAACAAATCCTGTAAATAAAATCCCTTATTATCCTCTTCCTTATAATCGGTATTTAAAAATTTATTAACCTCTTTAATGAAGCTTCCACCTGTTATAACATCATCTACATCTATTAATATTTTTTTCATCTTACCTCCAAAATTTCTTTGATTTTTAATTTTATTCTTTGCATTGCATTATCTATTTGCTTTGGACTTTTATCTAAAATAGTAGCTATCTCATTATAATTAAAACTTTCTAACATATATAAATATACTTCATGTTCAAGTTCTGATAGTTTTTCTTTAATTAAATAATTAATTTCTTCCGAAGATTCTTTTTCAGTTAATTCATGAAGTGGATCTACATTCACTTCATCTTTTATTATTTCTACTAAAGGTATACCTATTCCATCGTATATATAATCTAAAGAAAACGCTGCATTATTAAACTTGCTTTTTTCAGTACTATACTTCCTAACCAACTTTATTAATCTTCTTTTAATGCATAAAGTTAAAAATGTTGGAAATGATGCATTTTTATCATTACTATAACTATTAATTGCATCTGAAAATCCATATAAACTTTCAGAATATGCTTCTTCTTTTTCAACACCTAGTTTATAAAAAATACTATTAAATTTTATTTGCAGTATATCAATTATTTTTTTATGTTTATTAAAAATCAATTCATTAGCTTCTTCAGTACCTTCATTTATAAGCATTAATATTTCATCATCAGATATTGTTTCTAAATCCAAATTAATCCCTCATTTCAAAAATTAAAATACCCGCTGCTACACTTGCATTTAAGCTTTCTGTACTATTTGCCATAGGTATAGATACTACCTCATCAGCTTTTTCTTTAATGAGCCTACTTACACCTTTGCCTTCATTACCTATAATCAATATTTTCTTACCAGAATAATCAACTGATTTATAATCTTTTCCGTTCATATCTGTTGCATAAGCAAAATATCCGTCTTTTTTTAACTTTTCTAAAGTAGTTGCTAAATTTGAAACCATAACTATATTAAGTTTATCTACAGTTCCTGCACTAACTTTTATTACTGTTTCATTTACTTTAACTGATCTATCTTTAGGTATTATTATGTCACTTACTCCAGCACATGCACATGTTCTTATAATAGCACCAAAGTTATGAGGATCTTCTAAGTGATCTAATATTACCACAAAATCACCATTTATTTTTTCTACAGTACTATATTCAAAATCATCAACTTCTAAAACAATTCCCTGATGTACACCATTAACTAGTTTATCTAAATATTTAAAATCCACCATATCATATTTAATGTGATTTTTTATTAAATACGCTGTATATTCTTTCCTAGCACAATATGCTCTTTTTATTTTTTTTAATTCTATTTCTTTTAAAATGTTTTTTCCGTATATTAACATAATTACACCAACTTTCTTAGAGTATAACACAATATTTTAAATTTATAAAGTTACCATTTATTAAAAATCATTTAATGAATCCAAAAATAACTTAGTATCGTTTAATGTTTGATTAACTGGTCTACAGCTAAAATTAAGTTCATTCACTGAATCAGTATTATTAAGCATAATATCAAATGTTAAACATGATAACAAATTTTCATTATATATAGGTTTAATATTTTTATTTTCACACTTTTTTATAACACTTTTTTCTTTTTTTAATAATTTATCAATTGTATAAAATTTATTTATTGGTTTAATGTTTGATATTTTAGCAAATTCTTTTACTATTTTTTTAGTTTCTACTTTTTCTTTAGTTAAATAATATGTTTTTTTATTTATTCCATATAACGCTGCATTAACTACAGCATTTGCTACATCCCTTACATCTACAATATCTATTTTACCATCAACAAATGCTTTAAGAGAACCTATATAATAATTATATAAAAAGTTATTTGCAATATTTTTTGAATAATCATGTGGCCCCATTACTACTGGTACAACTATAGTTGAAGTATTAATATTACTACTATTTACTATTTCATTACCTTCTTTTTTACATTTTCCATAATATGTAATTGATTCACTATTAAAGGCTTCATAACTTGTTATATGAATAAATTTATCTATATTTACTTCTTCACATTTTTCAACAATATTTTTTAATCCAACTACATTTACATTTTTTATTTTTTTAAAATCTTTTTCCAAATATGAATAGTAATTAGTACAATTTATTACATACATTATTGTTTTTTTATCTTCATTAAAAAAATCATCTAGACTTTCTTTTTTAGTTATATCTCCATAACAAATTTCAACTTGTTTAGATAATTTATTTTCATACTTCTTTTTATTAATTAATACTTTTACTTTTTTATTTTGATTTAGTAGCGCTCTTACCACATTAAAACCTATATGTCCAAGACCACCTATTACTAAAAATTTTTCCTTCATTACTTTACCTCAATAATACCATTATAAAGAATTTTAGACTTTAATGCAACTTTATGTTACAATGTTTACGAGGAAAAATTATGTTTAAATATAGTCTAGATAATAAAAGATATCATACACTTAATTATTTTTTTAGAAATAAATTTAATTCTAAAGTATTTAAAGTGCCAGTAAATGCTAATTTATCGTGCCCCAATAAAAATACTGGTGGATGTATATATTGTAAAGATGAGAGTAGCGCTAACATTAATAATAGCAGCGACACTTTATTAAAACAATTTGAAGATGCTAAAAGTGTAATGTTAAAAAAATGGCCTAATAGTAAATATATTGCATATTTTCAAGCAGGAACAAATACCTATGCTAGTTTATCAACACTTAAAAATATTTATGAACAGTTTATTACACTAGATAATGTTGTTGGATTAGCTATTGCAACTAGACCAGACTGTATAACTGATGAATGTTTAGAATATTTAAGTGAACTTAACAAAAAAACTTTTTTAACAGTTGAACTAGGTTTACAAACATCAAATGATATAACATTAAAATTAATTAATAGAGGCCATACCCAAAATGATTTTACAAAATGTGTATTAAAATTAAAAGAGAAAAATATATTTACTGTTGCACATATTATTAATGGTCTTCCTGGCGAAAATAAAGAAGATATGATTAATACTGCTGTATATTTAAATAAACTTAAAATTGATGGTATTAAAATCCATATGTTATATGTTACTAGAGGTACACCTCTTGAAAAAATGCATAAAGAAAACAATTATCACATTCTAACTAAAAATGAATATATCGACATAGTATGTGATCAATTAGAAATATTTAATGAAAATATTGTAATAGAAAGAATAACTGGAGATCCCGTTAAAGAAGATTTAGTGGAGCCACAGTGGCTAGTAAAGAAATTTTGTGTACTTAATGATATTGACAAAGAATTACTCAAAAGAGATAGTTATCAAGGCAAAAAAATAATAGATTATTAATATCTATTATTTTTTTATAAGTATTCTACTACATTTACATCTCTTTTTAAATATTCTATTAAATCTTCTGTTTCATATGTATCAAATTTTTCAATAAATGTACTATGATCTAGTAAAAATAATTCATAAAATTTTTTGAACACTTCTTTATAGTTAGGAATATTTAAACTTTGCAAATATTTAATATTAGCAGTTACTAATTTTTCATTTTGCACTAATAATGAATACATTTTTTCTGGGATATATTCATTGTAATACTCAATTTCACTTTTTTCAAAACCCAAATTATTCAAAAAATCCATAATTAACCTCTTATTTCTTTAGCATTATTAGTAATTTGAGCATTGTATTCCGCTATTAATTGTAAATAGCTATTTATATCTTCTTTTGGGATATTATGTGAATTCAGTACATATTCAACAGCATTATATATTCTTTCAAATGGTGGTAAGTCAATTAAATTCATATTAATAATAGCACTTTCTATTTCGCTATATGAATTTTCCCCTAAATTAACATGCTCTAGTATATCTGCCAATTTTTTTTGATAAGGAAATAACTCTGCTTCAATACTTTGTGTATATCCTTCTATTTCATCATTAGTGTATCTATTGGCAGATAACACATTTTTAATTGTTCTATTAAAAATTTCTTTTTCAGGACAATTTAATTTTATTAATTTATATATTTCATCTTCAAATAATTTTTTATCTAAATCATTACGGAAATAACTAAGTACAATAGCAATTTTATTATCTAAATTTTGGAAAATCAGCAATTCTTTTTCTGTGTATTCACGAGTTGTATCCATATTATTATTATATGAAGTAGTTTCTAAAGTTTCTACTTCTTTTTTTTCATCTAATAATTCTTTTTTATTATATTCATTTGTAAAAATATTTTTTAAGTCTCCAGTAGAATCTTTGATAGTTTGCTCCATAACTTTAGAATTTTTTGCTGCTTCAAGAGCTACTTTAGCTATTTTTTCTCCTAACAATATAAATTTTAAATCAGATAGTTTTTTTATTGATAATCCATAGGAATTAAGTAAGTTTACAAAACTTTTAAATTCATCATCTGATATCATACTTATAATATGATTATATTCATCTTTTTTTTCTAAACTTTCAACCCCAATATGTTTTTCTAATAATTTTATATCTATCATTATAACTCTCTTTCTAGTATGCCATTAATGGCACTTTTTTTGGATCCAATCCACTTTCTTTTAATGTATCTATAGAACTTTTTAATTCAGCTGCATCATATTTTACCAATATATTTGGGTTTAAATATATATCAAAAGGTACTTTACCTATTTCTATTAGCATATTTAATTTTGTTTCCAGTTCATCATCAACAAATAGTTCTATATTATCAACAAATACATCTATGTTAAGTCCCATATCTTTCATTAGTTTAACATTTTTTTCAATTAATTCTATATCCATATGTTGCTCAATAAAAGCTACATCTGTATTAGTAAAGTTTTCATAATTAAATCCATTGTCCTCTAAAACATATTTAACATTTTTTTCCTCTTTAACAACTTGTGGCATAACTATTTGCTCTACCACCGTTTTATCTAATTCAATTGGAACAACTATTTCATCAACCGCTTCATCTAATATTATAGGACTAATTACTTCTTCATCTAACACTATTGGCGATGCTTCTGGTGCATCTTCCATATCCTTTGTAATTTCAGGAACTAATTCAATACTTTTAGCTTCTGCAAATACATCAGAAAAACTTTTACCAAATTTTTTCCCACTTAAGATAGCTTCATTATAAGCAAATAATGCATCTTCAGGGAACATTAGTAACTTAGCAGCTTCTCTTTGTTCATCATCATCTAAATTAAATTTAGATAATAAATTAATCAAAGCTTCTCTAGTAACATTAATATTATTCTTAAGTGCTAAATCAACATAATCACTTAATTTACTTTGATTAGATAAAGCTTCATCCATTCTTAAATCTAAATCAGCAATTAAAGTAATAGTATCGTTTAATTCTTTTTCTACTTGTGATAATTTTTCAATAGCAGTTTCTTTATCTGATTTAATTCTTCTAACTGTAGACGGTAAATTGCTTTCAACATCTTCTAAAACGTCTCCGACATTAAATTTAACACCTATTTTATTTAGTACCACACTAAAACTACTACGATTAACATTATTAAGTGCTTCTTTTAATAGTTCACCTTCGTCTTTTAATAATACTTCTTCTTGTTTTAAAGTATTAATGCTTTCTGATAAATTGTTTTTATTTTCTGAAGCAGTATCTTTAATGTCATTTGCATTTTTTTGATCCATTGCAAGTTGTGCAATTAAAATACTTTCTTTACTTTTTAAATTGTATAATTTATCTAATAAATTTTTTACTTCTGAATTAATTCTATCCATATATATCACCCTTTATTCTTTTTCATTATATCAAAACAATAGTATATTGTAAATTAAATTAAATATTATTTGTTTTTAGCTATAAATCTTTACGTAAATATACAATATATTTACATGTACATAAAAAGAAGAGTGTTACTCTCCTACTTTTATATTTCCAACAAATTTTTGACCTTGATCAAAATCTTGTGGAGCATTAATTCCTTCTAACATAAATGTAATTGTATATTCTTGTGATGATAGCGGCGGTATTGTTACATAAGATGTTAATAAAGTATCTTCCCATGGAGCAGTTTGAAAATCTGATGCAAACCCACCATTAGTAGATTCAATTTTGTATTTGAAGTTTTGACTAGTAAATGTATTTGATTCTATTTCAAATGTTAATTTATAATATACTTCAAAATCTGATAAATTAGTTATTACAAATGCTTTTTGAGGAGTAACTATTTCTCCACCTTGATCTGTTGGTACTAAACCTTCAACATAAAGTTCTCCGTTATCTTCATACACTACGCTTAATTTTCCAGAATTTATATTACTTTGATCATTTCCTGTTACTTCAGATGAACCACTTCCGATATAGTCATCGTCTTCGTCTGGATTAGTTGGATCTATTAGAGTAACAATACAACTTCTATCACATACCCCGTCATTATCATCATCACACATGATATCACAAAGCATATCTCCGTTTAAATCAATACTAGTGTCTACAAAACCATCTTTATCACTATCAATATCAAAATCAGGTTTACCATCACCATTAGTGTCATAATTTGTATCAGGCCATCCATCACCATTAGTATCACAGTTAACTTCACACTCTTTACCATCAGTTGCATCGTTTACCAAATTTTTATCAGGAATACCATCACCATCAGTATCTTGATTAAATATTGACTCTCTATTACCTTTATAATCTATATTTACATCAGGTAAATCATCACCATCTGTATCAACATTTATATCTGCTATCCTATCATTATTTAAATCAATATTTATATCTGCTACACCATCACCATCTATATCTTTATTTAAATTAATAGTTTCTACATATATTAACCCTGAATATGTTGCAGAAAATACTCCAATTAATAAAGTTAATAACAGTAATATTATTATTGGCCATTTTTTTGTTTTCTTTTTAAATCTAAATATTAGTGTTTTTGAATCTTTTTCTACAACTAAATTAGATCTTAAATATAATAAATCATCCTCTTTAGCTATAGTTAATTTTATACATTTTAAAACAAATGCTTTAGTGATTTCTACTTTACCTTCATACATTTTATTAAGAGTTTCCTCTATTTTTTTATACTGCTCATCTGAAAGTAACTTGGCAAATTCATTTAAATCAATTTTTATTTCTTTATACTGATTATCAATTTTTACTTTTTTCACGTACGATTCTCCTATGCTAAAATTATATCATATTAATCTAAGAAAGCTAAACTTTTTTTTACTCTATCGTTATGACTTTCTAAATTGTTATTATATTCTTTTTTTATTTCATTATATAATTCTTCTTTTATATGTTTTGCTCTTTGAAATTCTTTATTAACAAGATTTTTGAATTTTTTTTCATCTAAATCAAATTCATTAACATAATTTTCTATTATCTTTCTTAAATAAGGTACTGAAAATTTGTATTCAATACTACTAGTTAAATCTTTTGCTTGATTTGAAAATGCTTCATAAAATAAAAATACTCCAACATCCATTTTATCGTTTAAATTAAGTGGTGATGTTTTTTCTTCTTTTTCTACTACTTGCGTTGCATTATCAGGATCATATTTTTCAATAAACTCCCATAATTCTACTGCTTTAATAAAACTTTTATCTTTTAATATTACATTAGTTTTTCTTATTGGACTTCTAACAGGCGTTGATCCACTTAAACTCTTAATAAACTGAGTTGCTAAAAAGTCACTAAATATTTCATTTATTCTTTTAATTCTTTCTTCGTATGCAAACGATTGGCTTGCCTCATCAGAACTTTCTGCAAAATCATTTTTTATATTTACTTCAAAACTTAAATTTTCTGTCGAAAGTCTAGTATGTCCTTTGTAATTTACGCTTTTACAATATTCAGACTTTTGTTTAGCCGAATAATTTTCTAATTGATTATTTAGAAATGTTTTAGTATTAACTATTAATGAATAAATAAATCTATTTTCATAAAGATCTGTGGTTTCTTCTTTGAAAACGTTTAAAAGTTTAAGAGGTTTAACACTACCATCTTCATCAATATCTTGAATAAGCGAAGTATGCTTAGCTAAATGCTTAATCGATTCTTCAGTTACTTTTCTAGTTTTTTCAACAGGAATTATTTCTTCTTCAGAAACAATGAATTTTCTTGGATTACGAACTATAGTGTCAATATAGGGAATAGTTTGTTCTAATTTTTCTATCCATGAAAAATCTCTAACAACTTGTTTTATATTTGTTGTTATTTCAATTTCACTATTAGTTCTTGCTAAAAAGTCTTCTGTTTTTCTACTAGATAAAACGTTAGTTACTTCTAAAAACTTACTCCCCATTTATATCAACTCCCTATATTGTCTTTTTAAGTCTTTCTAAATATGCTATACATTCAGTCATTTGATCTTTACCAAATAACTGATTTAAGTAATCTATATAACCATCAATTTCATTTTTTATAAATGATAGATTTAATTGTTCAAATTTACGTAATATTTTATTAGCCATTACATAATCTAAACCTTCTATTTCTGTACCACCACACGCTACATATACTGGAACAAATTCCTTAATATGCTTAACTATACGATTACCAAATGCTAATCTAAAGTGATCTATTACATATCTATCCATTTCATTAATTTTATTTAATGTGTCATCTCCCACTTTGTAATCATCTTGTGCCTTTGCAAATAAAGTAAATAAATACTTACTAGATAATCTCATAGGCTCTGTATCCGGAGCTTCAAAAGCTTCAGCTTTGTTATCAATATTTATTGGCATTGCTCTATCGTATACTTTATCAGTAACCATGAATGTTGAATCATCATTATTAATAGTACCTACATACCACATATTATCTGGCAATTGAAATCTACCGTCTATTATATGTTTAGGATCGTTATCCCAAGCACTTGGAACTAAATCTAAAACCCAATCTTTTTTATTTGGTAATTCTAATATTGATAACATTTCTGCAAAATAATATTCTACACGCGAAATGTTCATTTCATCTAAAAGTGTTAAATAAACATCATCTTTATAAGTTGCTTCATAAAGTTTAGTAAGAACTTCAGTTTCATTAAATCTTTTAGTAAATTCATTGAAATAACCAAATAATTCTGAAGAGTCTCTCCATGAAGGTTGAACAGATGCTATTGTTGCTTCATTTTCTATCATATTACCAAATGCATATGCAAGTGATGTTTTACCAGTTCCTGATATACCTTGTAAAATTATTAATCTAT
Organism: uncultured Muribaculaceae bacterium; assembly: GCA_964369625.1. Classification (GTDB taxonomy): domain Bacteria; phylum Bacillota_I; class Bacilli_A; order RF39; family UBA660; genus CAKOSP01. The sequence continues at coordinate 19,708 of CAYJFC010000007.1, read as the reverse complement.
TTGATGCAAATGATGCAACAAATAATCTTATTATTTTATCATCATAATATAATTTTAATCTAGATGCAGCATATGCTCTAAATTTATCACAAAATTCTTTTAAAGATATTGTTGTGTTGTAATCAGGTGCAACATAATTTTGCATTGTTTCATCAACTTTAGATAATCTAAAGAATCTAGTTTCGCCTTCTTGAACTTTATTTATAATATTTCCATTTTCATCATATTCAATTTCCCCTGAAGCAGGATCTGCCATTGATAAAAATTTTTGATTTTCTTCTTTAAGCCTTACCACGTCCATATTAAGTCTATCAATTTCATCAATCATAGATTCTTGTTTTAAACGATTACGTCTATATTTAAACATCCTTTTTACAATCAACACTATTAAAAATACAAGTATTCCATATATTACCAATAAACATAACACAGTAAGTATTATTACTACGACTCCTGCTCCTGTTAATTGATCAGAATAATTATTAATAACTTCAACATAATTTAAAACATTAAACATTTGGAATAATCCAGTTGCTAAATTTTTAAATATTTGTACTAAACCTTCAAAAAAAGGCTCCATAAAGTCTATAAAAAAGTCATTGTATACGTCCATTTTAATTTTCCTCCTTTAAACTAACATTTATTAGTTCATCTTCATTCATTTCTATTCTCTCATCACTTACTAATTGATATTTGTCTTTTGATTTTTCATTAAATTCTTCGAATTTAGGATTGTTTTTCAAGAATTTATTCGTTATAAACATTGCATAATCATATTTTATATTCGAATAATCTAGAATAACTTCATATTCATCAATAAATATTGCAACATCAAATCCAATATCTTTTAATATTTTAAATTTAACTTCATTTCCTTTATAATCTTTATAAGGAATACTAAATTTAATATGTTTTTTAATATATGGATTAGAAAATATTTCTTTAATTTTATTTAATCCATCTTTTAAATTTATGTATTTTTCATTAATTGGAAGCAACATAATTGGCACTTCACAGTTATTAGCAATTAGTTTTAAAATTGTTATTGCTGCAAGTTCATAACTAACTGGGAAAAACATTTCTTTGTATTCGTGTTTTTCATATATTTTCTTCACATCATAATTATCAAACTTTAGTAAGTTAATAAAATTTTTCTGATAATCTATAAAGTATGCTTCATCCGTATATTTTATAAACGTGTTATAAGACTCAACGCTTTTAAGCGATTCAAAAAATCTAATTTCTTTTCTTTCAGAATCTTTAATATTATTTGCTAGTATATCTAAAACAAAAGGATTTTTTTCAAGTTCATTATTTCCAATAACATCACCAAATAATTCATTTATTTTTTCCACAATAGAATTTATATTAACTGTTTTATTATAAAACGATATATCTTTATCAACATTTGTAACAATATATACAATTAAAGTTAAGTTATATATAGCCTTTTTATATTTAGCCTTTGTGTTTTCATATTCAGTTTTGTAATAATCTGATATAACCGCAAGGGCTAAAGTCATTTTAAAATCTTTTTTATTCAAATTGTTAACATTTAATTTTTCTAAATCCAATTTATCTCTTAAATAATATTTTTTAATATATATATCTAAGATATCTGATATTATTTTTTTAAATTCATCTTCATCATTCCATAATTTTTCATCTTTTATATCATACACTTTATATAAAGTTAAGGCATATAAAAGAAGTGTTTTATGTTTATTTGCAAGAAATTTTTCAATTAATATATTTTGCACAATATCAACATCCTCTATTCTCTTTAAATTATAGCAAAGTAATTATTTAATTGCAATATATACCATCAAAAAAACAAATAAATATATTATTTGTTTCTTATGCTTAAAAAAAATATATTAATAATTAAAATCATTTATTTTAACCGGCATGAAATATTTATTAATATTTACCCCTTTTTGGTACTAATACCACTAAACCCTTTTATTCTTTATAAAAAATTTATTATTAACATATCCCTCCTATGTTTAAATTATACAATCAATTATTTTGTTTTACAATAAATCAATATGAATATTACGATTATTTTACACAATAAAAATGTAAAATAAAAACAATGTGTTACATTGCTTTTTTACATAATGGAATAATCATTGTACCTATTGCATTACCAAGAAGCACTACTAATATAAATAATAAACCATCTATAGTAAATAATAAATTACCATAATTCAAATATGCAATATTTGCTATACTATGTTCAAATGATGATAATAAAAATACCATCACTGCTAATACTACTATAAAATATTTTGAATTGTCTTCTTTTTTTGTTTTAAAATTATCTACCGCGATAAACATAAGTACTCCACAAAAAATAGATAATATTAATATACTTAAAAAATCATCACTTAATTTAATCGCGGATATTAAATTAGCACTATCTTTAAAAGTTTCATATATTCTAGTATTCATAATCAAAAAACTTGTTACAATGCATCCTAACGCATTACCAATAGCTATTAATAAAACCTTTAATATATAACTTGCTTTTTCATTAATTATATAACCTACTTTACCAGTATATAAATAAAACTTAAATACTAGAATTGTTATTAATCCAAAACTAAATAGAAATGATCCTAAATATTTATTTTCAATTAATAAATATACTGTAACTGATAATGTTATTAACATCCCTGCTAAAAATGATTTTATAAAAATTTTCATACTGCCTTCTTACCTCTTTTACATTCCTAATAATTTTCTAATAGCATTATTAAGTAATATTCTATCTGTTGGTTTAGATATATATTCATCAAAACCAGCTGACAAATATTTTTCTGCTGCACCTTCAACGGCATCTGCTGTTACTGCTATTATTGGAATATTAAAATCACTTTTCTCTTTTAGTCTTTTTACTGTTTCCACTCCATCCATTCTTGGCATCATTATATCCATTAATATTAAATCATATACATTACCAGAATTTATTTTTTCTAAACATTCTATGCCATCATAACACTGATCTATGTCAAAATCAAAATCAGCAATAATTCTAGTTAATACTTTAATATTAATTGTATTATCATCAACTATTAAAACTTTTTTTTGCATAATAACTCCTTTTACAATTGGTTAACTCAATAATATTGTAACATATTTTTGAAATATTTAAAGAAAATTTACATTTTGCATTTATTTTATATATCTAATTAATTCATTTATTTCTTTTCTTGATATATTTTTGACAGATTCATCTGGATAACCACATACTATAAGTGCAGCAATTTCCTCATCATCAGGTAAATTAATAATATTTTTAACAATCTCTTTATCAAATACTCCAAATATACAAGTACCAATTCCTTTTTCATAAGCAGCTAGACAAAATGTCTGAGTAGCAATACCACTATCAAACATTGACCATTTTTCTATACCACAATCTAAAGTACCACCTAATTTACCACTTAAATTTTTAACATAACTTACTATAACTAAATTTTTTGTATTTTCTAATGTTTTAATATTATATACAAACTCTAATGATGCATTATTAGCTATTTTTTTTATAATATTTATGTTTTTTATAATATTATACCTAACTATTTGTTTGTTTCCCCATGATGGACTATATTTTGCAGTACCTATTATTTCTTCAAATACACTATCATCAATAATAGTTTCTTTATACTTTCTTATACTTCTTCTTTCTTTTATCATTTTTATTGCATCCATAATTACCTCATTCTTATAATCATTATAACATAAAAAAATAACATTAATTGTTATTTTTTATCTTTGAAACCAATCTTTAACTATATCTTTAGCTTCTTCATACTCACCTTCAATATAATCAAAAACATTATTTCCTTCACCAAATTCTTCTTGAATTAAATCACCTGCTAGTGAAGCAGTATTTTTGAAAGCATTAAGAACATCTTCAGGAATATTTTCTTTTATAAAAGTGCTTGCATTTGTTTTAGCACTATTTACTAAACTCATAAAAGTATCTCCTATTTCTTTAGTCCAGCCAATCACTGTTTCTTTATAATCAGGATCTACTTTCATGATTGTTTCATCAATGCTAGATACTATACCAAAAAAAGTTTCTTTTGCACTATCAGATAATTCATCAAATGTAATGCCACCAATTTCTTTATCATTAAATAGAAAATCAACAGCACTCGTATATAGTTCTTTTCCTTTTGTAAGGCCAATATCTATTCCAGTAGAAAAAGAATTTTTTAAATCTTCTAACCCTTTATTAAAATGATTTATTACTTCTACTTCTTTTTCATTTACCGGTACACTTGTTGGCGTTGGCTCTAGAGTTGGAACTGGAGTTGGACTAACTGCAGATTGTGGTAGTTCTACTTTTGATGTTGATTCTTTTGGTAATTCCACTTCACTTACAACACTTTCTATTTTACTAGTAGTATCATTAGATTCATATTTTGGTTTTTCACCATCTTTTTCTGATGCACAACCACTCATAATAATAGGAACTGATACAGCAAGTAATGCTTTTTTTATTGTTATTAATATTTCTTTCTTTTTTTTATTATTCATAAAATTTCCTCCTAATGGATATGTATATAATACCATATTTTTAAAATTATTCAAGTTCACAAAAAAATGAAGCCCGAAGGCTTCGCAGGGGGCATTAGCTTTCTCACATTAAATCGTAAGATTGCTAACGAGCATATCTCTATGCTAAATTAATCATAATACATTTGATATTTTTTGTCAACAAAGCTATATAACATTAATATTATATTTACACTCTATTAACAATTAATTTAAATAATCTATTTTCTTTGTTAGATTATTATAATATTCATTTTCTAAATATAATTTACTATTTATATATTCTTCGGCATCTTTTTTTGCTTGCAACACTATTTCGTAATCTTTTTTTAAATCTGCTAGTTTAAATACCATATCCCCACTTTGCTTAGTGCCAAATAAGTCTCCCTCTCTTCTATTTTCAAAATCTTTTTCTGTTATATAAAATCCATCACTAGATTCTTCCATTACTTTTAATCTTTTATTATCCTTATCACAGATTAAATAACAATATGAGTTATCTTTACCTCTACCTACTCTCCCTCTTAATTGATGTAAAGTTGCAAGTCCAAATCTTTCAGCATTAAATATTGTTATAACTGTTGCATTAGGAACATCTATTCCTACTTCTATAACTGTTGTAGATATTAAAATATTTATTTTATTTTCACTAAACTGCTGCATAATGAAGTCTTTTTCTTTTTGTTTCATCGCGCCATGCATAATTTCAATACTTACATTTTCTTTAAATGCACTTGATAATTTTTCTTTTAATATATTTACACTATTTAAATCACTTTCTTCTTGACTCTCAATAAGCGGTGATACCACAAATATTTGTTTACCTAATTTTATTTGCTGATACATACTTATAAGTACTTCTTTTATATCCTTTTCCTTGTAAACTTTTGTTATTATTTCTTTTCTTCCTACTGGTTTAGTTTTAACTATAGACACATCTGAATCTCCATATAATATAAGTGCATATGTTCTTGGAATAGGTGTTGCAGATAAATAAAGTATATCAGGATTAACTGCTTTATTTTCTAAATTTTTTCTTTGCATTACTCCAAACCTATGTTGCTCATCCGTTATTACTAATCCCAAATTTTTAAAAATAATATCATCATTAATTATTGAATGCGTCCCTATTAAAAGATCTATTTCTTGATTTATTAATTTTTTCTTAAGTATATCTTTTTCTTTTTTAGTCATTTTACCAGTTATTATATCTACCCTTATATTATACTTATCTAAAACTTTTTTTATACCTGCGAAGTGCTGCCTAGCTAAAATTTCTGTTGGTGCCATAAATGCAGTTTGATAATTAGATAAATAATTAAGATATATACTGTAAATAGCTATTAATGTTTTACCACTTCCAACATCCCCTAAAACAAGTCTATTCATTTTTTTAGCCGACAACATATCCTTTTTTATTTCTTCAAAAGCTTTATATTGATCTGGTGTTGGCTCAAAAGGTAAATTACTAACAAAGTTATCAACATCTATATTATTTACATTTCTTTTTATTCCTATTAAATCAGAATTTCTTTCTTTTAAATAATTTATTTTAAACATGAACTCAAATAATTCTTCATATATTAATTTAAGCTTAGCTTTTTTTATATCTTCTATAGTGTTTGGACTATGTATTTTTTTTATAGCTTCACTTTTACTAATAAATTTATATTTTTCATTAATATTTATTGGTATATTATCTGAAATATTTATATTAAGTTCTAAGGCACTATTAATATATTTTTTCAAATTAGTTTGTTTTAATCCACCTGATAAATGATATATAGCTTCTATAGTATTATTATCAAGATTGAATTTTATATCTGATGCAGTAAAAGTATTTTTTAATTTATTGTATTTACCTATTAATATTATTTTTTTAGATGGCACTATATTTTTCTTTAAAAAAGCTCTATTAAAAATAGTAACACTTATTATATTGTTACTAGATAGTGCATTAAAAGACAATCTATTAAAATTTCTTTTTATAAAACTTAATCTAGGTTCACTAACTACTTCACATTCTAAATAACTAGTAATATTTTCTTCAAATTCTTCTAGTTTTAAAAATTTTATAAAATTATATTTATATGGGTAATTTAAAAGTAAATCTTCGACACTAAATATATTTATTTTATTAAGTAAATTTATTGTTTTATCTCCTACAGATTTTATATTTTCTAAATTCATTTTAGCTCCTAAAAATATTATAACAAAAAATGACATTTTTTGTAAAAAAATATTGACAAACGTTAGAAAATCGTTTAGGATAGTAACTACCAATTCGAAAACCGAATTGGTGCTAGTATCACACTAGTCAACCCCTTTTTATTCTTTTGAGGCTGCCGCTGGCAGTCTCTCTTTTTTTGTAAATTTAAAAGCGAAGAATTAATTTTCTTCGCTTATTTTTTTAAAATATTTATATCTTTTTATTGCATTATTTCTTTGTTTTTCAAATAATTCAGTTGCTAAATTTTTATCTTTTATATAAAGCGATCTAAATCTTACTTCATTATTAAGAAGATCTGTATACTTATTAAAATCAGGTTCCTTAGAATCTAAATATAATTTATCTTCTACAGGATTATAACGCATTAAAAGTGTATAACCTGTTTCTACTACTAGTTTTTGTTCTTCAAGCATATTAGACATTCCACTTTTTATTCCATGTGATATACACGGTGAATAAGCAATTATAACTGCTGGTCCATTATGAGCTGCAGCTTCTTTGAATGCCTTAATTGTTTGCATCATGTTAGCTCCTAGCGAAATAGATGCTACATAGCAGTTTGGTGCACATGTTGCAATTTTAAACAAGTCTTTTTTTCCACTTTGTTTACCCATATTAGCAAACTCTGCAACTGCTCCTACTTTAGTAGCCTTACTAGCTTGTCCGCCAGTATTTGAATAAACTTCAGTATCCAGAACTAATACTTTAATATTATCATTTGAATGAATTATATGATCAAGGCCACCATAACCTATGTCATATGCCCATCCATCTCCTCCTAGTGCCCATACAGTTCTACTAGGAACATATTCAAGTGATTCTTCTAGTATTTTAGGCAGCGATATTTTACTAAGATCGCTTTTAATTTCATTTGTAATTTTATCGTCTTCAAAATTTTCTAATAATTTTTGTAATAGCTCTTTTAAACTTTCATCACCACTTATTAACAAATCACTAACAACTTTCTTTAAAGCATTTCTTTTTTGTTTATATGATATATGCATTCCGTATGCAAATTCTGCATTATCTTCAAATAAAGAGTTAGCCCATGGAAGTGAGTATGGAGTTGATGGCGCACTACCACCATATATACTAGAGCATCCTGTTGCATTAGCTATAACCATATTTTTACCAAATAATTGTGTTAATAATTTAACATATGGAGTTTCACCACATCCTGCACACGCACCACTAAACTCAAAGTAAGGCTTTTCAAATTGACTACCCTTAATATTAAATTTATCCATTACTTCAGGATTTACATGATTATCAAAATAATTACGAACATCACTTTCATAATAATCAACCATTTCTAGTGCACTACTTCCCATTTTACCAGGACATGTTTTAACACATAAACCACAACCAGTACAATCATCAGTACTTATTTTAATTGAATAATTATACCCTGGTTTACCTAGAAGAGGTAAATCCCCTGAATCGTTATCTACAAATGGTCTAATAACAGCGTGAGGACAAACAATTGAACATTGCCCGCACTGAATACAATTTTCTTTTTTCCATATTGGCACATAATCAGAAATTTTTCTTTTTTCACATTTTGTAAGGCCGCAAGGAAATGAACCATCTTTTAAAGACATAACATCACTAACTTTTAAGTTATTACCTTCACGGTTATTAATTTTATCGTATATAGTTTCATTTTCAGTGTTAACAATTTTATACTCTTCGTTTAATTCTAATTTAAAATATTTATCTTTAGAATCATTAATAGCATTAATATTGTTATTAACAATATCTTCACCTTTATTACTAAAAACTTTTTTTATTGAATTATTTATTGCTTCTTCATAGTCTTTATTCATTAATTTAAAGATTATATATTCCATTATTTTACTAATTTTACCTTTAATATTATTATCTCTAGCAATTTTATCAGCATCGACATAATATACTGAAATATTTTTGGCTTTAATTATTTCTTTAACATTCTTAGGTAATTCTTTATTAATTTCATCACTAGTTTTATTTGTGTTAATAAGCACTATTCCATCAGTAGTTAATGTAGATAACATATCAAGTCTATTAAAATATTCAAATTTTGTTACTACAGTTATATTTGATGATTCAACATAATAAGGTTTATTAATTTTTTCTTTTGAAAAGCGCATGTTTGAAACAGTTACTCCACCACTTTTTTTTGAGTCATATTCAAAATATCCTTGAACATATAAATTTTCTATTTCATTACTTAATTTTAATATATCTTTACTAGCACTAACCATACCATCTGAACCAAATCCATATATTTTAATGTTATATGAGTTTTCACTAAATTTAAAATTTTGTTTTTCTAAACTTAAATTAGTTACATCATCAATAATACCTATAGTAAAATTATGTCTTGGATTAGTTTTTAACATATAATATACATCATATATATCACTTGGTGTTGTATTTTTACTAGATAATCCATATCTTCCACCAACTATGTTAATATTTTTATTTTTCAAAGAAGCACATATATCTAAATAAAGAGGTTCACCAATAGCACCAGATTCTTTAGTTCTATCTAAAACTGCAATATTTTTAGCAGTACTTGGTAATGCCTTTAATAAATACTCTATAGAAAATGGTCTATATAAATGAACTTCAATTAAGCCAATTCTTTCATCAGGTAAATTATTAATAAGTTCTTTAACTGTATCACATACACTACCCATTGCTATTATTATATCTTCAGCATTTTCATGACCATAATAATTAAATGGTTTATAATCTGTATTCATTATTTTATTTATTTTTTCCATATAATTATTTACTATATTTGGAATGTTTAAATAATCATTATTTCTAGTTTCCATATTTTGAAAATAAATATCTTCATTTTCTGCTAAACCAAATTGTTTATTACTATTTAAATTAAGTACTCTATTTTTATATTCTTCAATTTTTTCATAATTAACTATTTTTTTTATTTCTTCTTCATTTAATTCTTCAATTGTATTAAGTTCATGGCTTGTTCTAAAACCATCAAAAAAATGTAAGAATGGTAAAGACCCTTCTATTGCAGATAGATGAGCTACCGCTGCCATGTTTTGAGCGTCAAATACATTAGTTGATGCAAGCATACAAAAACCAGTTGGCCTAGCTGAATATATATCTTGGTGGTCACCAAAGATAGATAAACTATGTGTTGCTAAACTTCTTGCAGCAACATGTATTACTCCAGGAAGCATTTCCCCGGCCATTTTATACATATTTGGAAGCATTAATAATAACCCTTGACTAGCAGTAAAAGTTGATGTTAATGAGCCAGTTAAAAGTGAGCCATGCATTGTACCAGCTGCACCTGCTTCTGACTGCATTTCCATTACTACTGGTTTATAACCAAATATATTATTTAATTTACTATGTGTTAAATCATCTATGTTAGATGCCATTGGACTTGATGGTGTAATTGGATATATACTACATACTTCAGAAAAAAGATATGCTACCTTACTACACGCTAAATTTCCATCTACTATTTTTTTCATTTTATCACAATCCTCAATTAGAATTATAACATTTAAGTAAAAAAAAAAGAATACTATTCTTTATTTTTTCTTAAAATATTATTTATTTCATCAATACTTTTATTTGTAATTTTAGAAATAGTTTCCACATCGATATTATTTTCACTCATAGCTTTTATATTAGTTTCAATTCCTTGTTCAACGCCTTCAGCAAGACCTTCAGCATGTCCTTCAGCATGACCCTCAGCATGTGCACTTGCATGTATTTCTTCCCTAAGTTTCTTCTTAGCCATATTCATTTCATATAGTCTATCCAATTCATCTTTTTCCTTTGTAAATAGATAATCTCTGTAAGCCTCTGATGATGTTATATCTTTTACTTCTTCATGCACTTCTTTAGCAACTTTATCTTTCTTTGTCATTTTCATCCTACCTTTTTCATCCATCAAAGCCATATATCTTAAGAAACTCATCATCTTTTCACTAAACTCTTTATTTTCCTTTATCATCCTTAAATTTATTATATGATTTTCTAAAGGATACATAACTTCTTTCATCCCAATAATATCACACATAGTTAACTTTGTATACATTTTATTCATACCTTTTATAGTGTAATTTACAAAAAATATTCCATATACTTTCTTTAAATTATCATATGATGTCCCTTTTGTTAATTGTTCATTTATTAACTTTGAATTATAATATGCTGCTCTTTTTAAAATATCTTCATTATTTGTATTTTGCATTTCTACAAATACTGTTTCTCCACTCTCTAGTTTTACTTTAACATCTAGCACTGATCCTTTATCCTGATAATTATCTCCCATAACTTCATTATTTGTAAATGTTATATCTTCCTCTTTAACATTTAATTTTAATACTTCATTTATTACTAATACTAAGTAATCTTTTCTTTTATGAAAAAATATTTTAAATACTGCATCTGTTGTTAATGAATCTTCATTATATTTCACGTTGTCCTCTTTTCTTAAAGACTATATCATATACACTTTTATTTTTATTGCAACACTTTCGACAAAACATGTCAAAAAAACAATCTATATTTTTTGGCTCTAATTTTTTTACTGGGGAGTAAAAATTAATAAAACCTAGATAATTACTTAATAAAACACCATTTTTTATGTATCATAAAAATAATGGTGTTTTTTTGTTCTCTCACACATGAATTTTATATATTTTTATATATTTTCACTTTGACTAATTTCTAAAAAAACATCCACCTATCTTTTTACGTTTTTTTGATATTTTTCTATCTTAATTTTTCATTAAATATATACATTAATCTTAATCTATAAAACTCAAAATTTTTATAACCATATGCGATTCTTTTTACTACTTTTATTTTATTATTTCTTCCTTCTGTAAATGCATTTGTATATTTTCTATTTATAAATGCATTACAAATATATTCTAACCAATTTTCAAGTGTATTTGATACTTCTATAAATTCTTCTAGTTTACTTTCTCTACACAACTCTATATAACATTTAAGTACAACTTTACTTTCTTCGTAACTTACATTATTCACTATATCTAAAAACTCTTCCTTCAATTGATATCCTCTTTTTAAATCACTATGTAAATTTAGTAATTTTGTCTCTAATATCATATTTTAATACTTCTACCATTCTTTTATTTTTATATCTTTTGGTATAAGTAAACCAATCTATATCATTACTATATTTTCTAAGTATTGTTACATTCTTTTTATTTTTAAGTAAATTATAATTTTTACTATTATATCCATATTCTTTTTGTAATCTTATTCTTATTTTATCTAATGCTTTCATTATGTATCTAACATAATGAAATTTATCTATTACTACTACTGCATTCGGAAACATTACTTTACTTACTTCTAAATATGGTACATACATATCAATTATCACATATTTAACATCTCTTCTATTTACTACATATGTTAAATAACTTATTAAGTATTCCTTTGTTCTATTTGGTAATATATCTAAAGTTTTTTTGTGTAATATATCACTTATGACCAAAGCATATTTACCCATATTTGTATCTGCTTTAAATTCATCAAAAGCTATTACACTTGGAAGTAACCTTAACTCTTCTGGATATCCTTCCATCGCATCTTTAAGTTCATTTCTTACTGTATAAGTACTTACATTATTTTTTTCTGCAATTGTTTTTATATTTAAACTTGCATTTAAAAGATCCTTTCTAATTTGTATTTTTACTTTATTACTTATATTTGACCTTTCTTTATTTATATTTATTTGTTCAGTAAATTTAACATTACATTTATGACATATAAATCTTCTTTTATATACATTTAATACGAATTTATTTCCTGTGATATCTAACTCTTTTAATCTTACTGGTTTTAATTTATCATGCACACTCGATGTATATTCATCACATGAAGGACTTCTATATTTTTTCTTATTACTTTTTATTTCAACCACTTTATACGTTGTCTTTCCAATGTTTTCTTCCTTTACTGATAAAATTTCGATGTTACTATCTTTTATACCTAATAACATTTTGACTTCTTTTTTCACTTTCAACCTCTTCTGCTTTTATAAAAATAAATAACAAAAATGATTAAAATTATGTTATGATTTAAATGTGTTATTTATATTTATGTTTAGCAATTTAATTATAACATTAACACACTTAAAAGGAGACGATTTTCGTCTCCTTTTTCTTTGTCTTACTCCCCAGTAGGAATCCAAGGTTTTTTATAAAAACTCCCCACTAAAAATTCTAGCTTTTGAGATTAACTCCCCACTGTACCAACTTGATGACTATTTTTTATTCCCTACTAGAAATTCGAGAGCCTATTTTTTATAGATTGTTTTAATTTAATAAATTGCATATTTTAGTTTACTGACTAGTCTACATTCCTATATGAAACGGATCACTTTCAGTGCCCGTTCCTCTCAGTATTTTCACAGAAGATTCAAGATACAAGACTGGACGAGAGGCACCACCACTACTGGCATTGGCGGTGCCAACGTGCCCGCGATAATCCACAGGCCACATATAATTCGGGGTGCTCGCTCTAGGTACAATAGTCCATTCGTATTGATGGTCTATTGGGTCTATTTCTAAATTATACAGCCAGTTATTATCTTTTATTGTTTGATTTCCGTAAGTGTTTAAACCTGTTATCCATGCCTCTTTATGTGCTCCATAACCATAATCACTTATATACATTAGTCCTATTTTTCCTGTTGCTGTTTTATCTATTACTGGAGCTGCTATAATATCTCTATAAAATTCATATGGTGTTTCTTGGCTTGTATCATTTCCTCCAACATTCCATATACTTTCTTTAATCAATATTTGATAGTTACTAGGAATAGCATCATAAAAATCCCCATTTAAATATTCTTTTATATCACTTGTTTCATAATCATTACTATTATCTGCATCCCATACAAACGTATCTTCTCCATTAACTATTATTTCAAGTATTCCATCACCATCTTTATCTATTGCAGTAGCTTTTATTAGTTTTACACTTTCATCATATATTCCCATAATTCTATATTTATTTTCTTTTGGACACGTTGATGCATCACTACCAAAACATACCCAGTTATTAGATACTACTGTATTTGATCCTGAATATCTATAATTATTATCTTGCGCTCCATTTGCAAGTTCTGGTGTATGCTGAAGCAAGCCATTAGTTTCATCATGATTTGCTATTAAATAATTAGAAAAACTCTTATCTACATAATCTATAATATACGGATCACTAGAAGTTCCTGTTCCACCCGCTAAAGTAACTGATGAATCTAAATATAATGTTGGGCGAATACCATAACCAAATCCAGCATCTCCATTTACAAGCATACCATCAAATAGTATAAGCCATACATCATTTGTAAAGGCATTACTAGCACTAGTGGCATCTGGCTCTATTGTCCATTCAAATTGATTACTTTCTAAATTAAATAACCAATTATTATCTTTTATTGCTTGAGCATTATATCCAAATAAATCTGTTGTCCACGCATCTGTATATGCCGCAAAACCATAATCACTTGGATACATTAATCCTATTTTTCCAGTTGATGTTTTATTAACTACTGGAGCTGCTATATTATCTCTATAAAATTCATATGCTGTTTCATTAAATGAATCGTTTCCACCAACATTCCAAGTATTATCTTTAATCATTGCTTGATAGTTTGATGGTATACTATTATAAAACTCTCCATTCAAATAAGTTTTCATAATACTTGTTTCGTAATCTTCGGTTTCTCCCCACGAAAATGTATCATGACCCCCTGGTGATATTTCAAGTATTTCATCACCATCTTTATCAAGTGGATCTGCTTTTATTAGTTTTATACTTCCATCATATATTCCTATGATTCTATATTTGTTTTCTTCAGGGCATGGACTTACATCACTACCAAAACATACATAATTATCAACTTCTTCATTACTTCCTGAATATCTATAATTATTATCACCAGCACTATTTGCAAGTGATGAAGTATGCTGAAGTAATGTTTCATCTAAATAACTATTACTAGTAAAACATTCCGCCATATTTTCATCAGTACATTTACTAGTTAAAGTTTCTGGATGTCTAAGCTCTAGCGGATTACTAGCTGTTCCTCTTCCACTTTCAAGAATTATGTCTGATTCGATATATATAGTTGGTCTAACCGCTACACTAGTATTTGTATTATAATGTCCTATACGTCCATCAATATTTTTATACCAAGTTCTGGCATTATCTAAAGATCTGGGACTTATCGTCCATTCAGCTACTCCATTATTAAGCCAATTATCTAACTTTATTGCTGCTGAATCATAACCTATTAATGTAGTAGCCCAATATTCAGAACCAACAGCAAAACCTAGATCATGACCATATATTAACCCAATATTAGCTGTAGTTACTTTGTCAGCAGTTGGATTTACAATTTCTTCTTGATAAAACTGATAAGCAGTTTCATCATATAAATCATTTCCCCCTACATACCATGTAGATTCTTTAATTAAGCTTTGTGATGACTTACTAAGTGAGTTATAATATTCTCCATTTAAATAAGCTTTAATATCCGAAGTTTCATAATCATTATTATTACTTGCATCCCATACTCTATTACCAATAGATTCATCTTTAACTAATTTAATACTTTGTTTACCATCTATGTCATAAATACCTATTATTCTCCATAGTTCATTATTAAAGTTTACGTAGTTATCTGGATTAGCTCCAGAGTATCTATAATTATTATCTGCTGCACTATTGGCAAGTTCTTCTGTATGTCTTAGTAACTCATCATCTAAAAAGTTATACTCTGCATAACATGAAGCTATTTCATCTCCTTGACATATATCAGAAATTTCTGGATATAAAATATTACTTTGAGATGTTTCACCATCTGCCACCATAATAGTAGCTTTAAACGATTTACCTTGCTGATCGTTACCAGCATCTTTGTCCATCCACATTCTCATTTCAAATGTAACTGGTAAATCAGGAACTAATGTAGCTTCTTGAAGTAAATATACTTTTTTAATATCTTTTCCAGTAGTAGTTTGATACTGACCCTTAATACTATCAGTAAGTGTTACTTCAGGTAATGCATCAAGTGTACTAGTAACTCCAGTTGTACTTAAATTAACTTTAATACTTTCCTCACTCATTTGTGAATCTGTTGACACTACTAAGTATAAATTAAATCCTTTATTCTCTTCACATGAATTTGTTAATTTAAATGAATATGGATCTGTATCTAGTCCAACATTATCAGTCATTGGATAGCTATTTTCTAAGTTTATACTAGCACTTGTTTCGTCTAATCTAAAATAACCACAAGTTGATACATTAACATTTGTAATAGCAGCCTGGTCTATTACTGGATTAATAAATGCCATAGTTATAAGTAATATAACTGATAAAAGTATCATTATTACTAATGATATTATAAGTATTAATTTCTTCTTAGGTAATAATTTTAATTTATTTATCATTTGTTACCCTCTTACTATAAATATAGTATCATATTTTTATATTTGTTTCAATTAAAAAAGTGATAAGTTATCACTCTTTACTTAGATTATCTTCTATCTGCATTAATCTATTATATTTACAAATTCTCTCTCCCCTAGACATAGAACCAGTTTTAATAAATTCAGTATTAAACCCAACAGCAAAATCTGCTAAAACAAAATCTGTTGTTTCTCCACTTCTATGAGACATAACACATTTATAATTATTTTTTTTAGCTGATACTATAGTTTTTGTAAATTCAGATATAGTACCTATTTGATTTGGTTTTAAAAGTATAGCATTTCCTAAAGACTTTTCTATTCCATTAAGTAAATGCTTTTCATTTGAAACAAAATAATCATCACCAACAAGCATTACCTTATTTCCTATTAGTTTAGTTAATTTAGCAAATGAGTCCATATCAAATTCATCAAATGGATCTTCAATACTTATAATGGGATATTCATCAGTTAAACTAATATAATAATTAAGTAACTCATCAGAATTAATTTTTTTACCATCTATTTCATAAACATTCTCTTCTTTATTAAAAAATTCACTAGCTGCACAGTCCATTGCAATAAATATTTCTTTTCCAGGAGTATAACCTGCTAAAGTTATTGCTTTAGTAATATAATCAAGTGCTTCTTTATTATTTTTTAAATTAGGGGCATATCCACCTTCATCACCCACTGTTGTAACATAACCATCTTTATTAAGTAAATTTTTAAGTGTCATAAATACTTCAGAAGCTAGCCTTATTCTTTCTTTCATTCCTTTAACCACTGGAACTATCATAAATTCCTGAATATCTAAACTGTTATTTGCGTGAGCTCCACCATTCATAATATTAACCATTGGTATTGGAAGACTAACTTTACCACCTGATAAATATTCATATACTTCTTTATTTTCAAGTTTAGCTAAACACTTTATTGAAGCAATTGAAACTCCTAACATTGCATTAGCTCCTAGTTTAGATTTATTATCTGTTCCATCTATTGTTAAAAGTGTTTTATCTACAGTTAATTGATCAAGCTTTTGTCCTACTAAAGCTGGTTTTATAATTTCATTTACATTTTTAACTGCTTTAAGAACACCTTTTCCATTATATCTTTTTGCATCTTTATCTCTAAGTTCTAAAGCTTCCTTTGAACCAGTTGAAGCACCTGATGGAACTGATGCATACTGCGTTATACCATTATCAAGAATCATTTTTACTTCTACAGTAGGGTTTCCTCTACTATCTAGTATTTCTCTTGCTATTATATCTTTTATTAACATACTTCCTCCTACCTATATATTATAACAAATATATGAGTAATTATAATCAAATAAAAAAAAGACTTTACGTCTTTTACCAAAATATTTTAGTAATTTCTTTAGCTCTTTTTTTAAACAATACAGCACTAGCTATTTTTAAAGTAGATGTAATTATTAAAAATACTCCAAGCACTTGTGTAACTGCTAAGTTAGCAAAGGGATTAAATAAAAGTAATAATCCTAATATTATTATAAATATAGAGTTAATCAGTAGCATAAACCATGAATCTTCTTCAGCTTTTTTTAACCATAATGCCTGATTAATCTTAAAAGCACCACTAATAAAACAATATATACCAATACATACAGTAACAAATTCAATAAATGAATATGGATATATAATTAGTATACCTCCAAGAAGTGCTAAAATTAAACCAAATACTAAATTCATTGAATAAAGTTTAGCTCCATTTCTTAAAAAATAATTATATAACATATTAAATGATACTAATAAAAATAGTGCACCAATTAATGTTCCAATTAATTTATTAGTTATATCCGGACTAAAAAGCATTATAATACCAAATATAATTATTGCTACTTCAACTGCAATATTGAAATTAATCATTTTATTAAATCTACCTTCAATATTTTTATGTGTTTTTCTATTTATCATTTATACCATCCTTTAAAATAATTATACTCTCTATTATTATATTAGTCAAATCCTAAAAGTAGATTTAATTTTACATTTATGCTATAATAACCCCATAAAAAGGAGACATTATGTTAATTAAAGAATTATCTATTCATGAATTTAGTTCTTACGCTAAAAAACATGATTTATCTAATTATGCACAAAGTATTAATTATGCTATTTTAATGACTGAATATGGATACGAATATGAAGTTATTGGTTTTGAAGAAAATAACCAATTAATTGGAGCTTCGCTTATTTTAATAAAATCTATTAATGGGTTAAAATACGGTTATGCACCTAAAGGTTTTTTAATAGATTATAGTAATGAATTGCTACTAAAAAATGTTACTAATTTAGTTAAAGAATATTATAAAGATAAAAATTTTATATTTATAAAAATCAATCCAGAAATTACTGTAGGTGAAATAAATAATAAAACTTATGAGCCGATTTACAATAATAATATTTATTTAAAAAATTATTTAAAAAATGCAGGTTTTTCTAAATTAAAAGACAATTTATATTTTGAATCGATGTTTCCAAGATTTAATCCTATAATAGATTATAATTCATATAATGTAGATAACTTTGGCAAAAATACTAAAAATAAAATAAAGAAAGGTATTCGAAAAGGTTTAGAATTTAGTGATGCTAATCCATCTGATATTTCATATTTAAATAATTTTATTAATAAAAATAATTTCTTTTTAAAAGATTTTTATAATGTATTTGAAAAAACAAACGACATAGATTTTTTTGTAGTAACTATCAATCCCGAAAATTATTTAAAAAATTCTCGGTATATATATAATGAACAATTAGATATTAATCAAAAATTAAATGAATTAATGATTACTAAGTCTACTACTAAAAATATAAATACTAAAATGAGCTCTGATAAAAAATTATTAACTTATAAAAATGATATGCTTGAAGCTACTAAAATGCTTGAAAATAATAATAAAGTTATAATTGCTGCAGCACTTGTAGTTAAAAATAATGATTATGTAAAAATTATTGCAAGTGGATATGATAAAAATTACAAAAGATTTGTACCAAACTATTTTTTATATCACAATGTTATTAAACATTATTCTTTTAGTCATAAATATATTGATTTAAATGGTATATCTGGTGACTTTACTAATGAATCACCATTTAAAGGGTTAAATGATTTTAAATTAGGATTTAAACCAAATATACTAGAGTATGTTGGTGAATATGATTTAATTATAAATGAAAATGCATATTACCACTTAATCAAAACAGGTAAATTAACTAAAGAATTCAGTTCTAAATATTAACTATCATTTGATAGTTTTTTTATTGCAATAAAAAAAGCGAATAAACGCTTTTTATTATTTTCATTAATTATTATTTAATAATTTCAGAAACAACACCTGAACCAACAGTTCTTCCACCTTCACGGATAGAGAATTTAGTTCCAGCTT
>CAYJFC010000006.1:22535-51635 GCA_964369625.1 uncultured Muribaculaceae bacterium | reverse complement strand
CAGTAGGCCCAGTCGGTCCAGGAGCGCCATCAGTTCCAGTTGGTCCAGTCGGTCCAGTCGTGCCATCAGTTCCAGTTGGTCCAGTCGGTCCTGTAAGCCCAGTAGGTCCAGTAGGTCCAGTAGCTCCAGTAGGTCCTGTTTGTCCAGTAGCCCCAGTAGGTCCAGTAGCTCCAGTAGGTCCTGTTGGTCCAGTTGCGCCATCAGTTCCAGTAGCCCCAGCAGGTATTGCAAATTCGAATATTGCGTCTACATTAGTTCCTGAGTTAGTAACACTTGCTTCGTTACCAGGTTCTAGTGTTGTTGTCTCACCAACATCAACAGTAGTAGGTCCTGCAGGTCCGGTAGGTCCAGTAGGTCCAGTGGGACCAGTCACTTGAGCAATTTGTATTAATCTATTAACATCGATACAACATCCGCTAACTCCACATGATTGTTTATAATTCATTTTTTCACCCCTAAAATATAATATGATGTATTTAAAGAAGTGTTTATTATAAAAGTGTAGTATATATAATATTTAATCTTACTTATTGATATATATATAAAATTTGTTATTGAAAAAACATTTTGTGAAAAACTTATAACTATCAAAATATTAAAAATTATTAATAATAAAAAAGGAAATATTATATTTAAAGGTATATATATTTATAGGAGGAATAAATGACATTAAACAAAGGTTTGCTCAATGAAGTAGAGATATCGAATTATTTGAATTATAAAAAAATAAAGGAATTAAATTACGAATATATCGAATTTTTAGAAAAATTATATGGTAACTTAAATTATGATAGTGTAGTTAGATCTTGGGTTGATTATAATAAATTTAAACATGACATTATTATATCAATAGAAGGTGTGAAAAAATATATTAGTATTAAGATGGGATCTAAAAATTCTTTTCATTGTGAATCATTATTTACATTTGAAAAATTTTTAAAGGAATGTAAAATTAGTGATGCAACAATAAAAAAATATAAGCATTTTCATTACGGATATGAAAATGGTGTTAAACTTAGTTCTAGAGAATTTAAGGAAATTTATCAAAAAGAAATAGATGACATTAATAAAGAATTAAATAATGAAAAATTTTTAATTAAAGCGGTTAATAGATTTGTATTATGTGGCGGTAAAGATGAAAGATTAAAAATAGACGGTTTATTTGTTGGAACAATATACAGTTTTATGTTTTTTACTTCTAATGAATTGATAAACTTATTAAAATTTCATTTATCAAAAACAAGTACAGGAGTTCATGTATCTACACTTTTTATTTCACCTTTTTCAAGATGTTTAAATAATAATTCGAAATATTTACCGAATAGAGATATAGTTCAAATCAAATGGTATAATATATTTGATGATTATATGTTGATGAAAATGTATGAAAGTATTTACAATGAGTGTTAATTTAAAAAAATTTATTAGTTTTAAGAATTATATCCAAGCTAACCATCCGCTTAAATCATAAAAAAAACTGAGATTAACTCAGTTGTTTTTTGATTGGAGCGGATAGGGGGAATCGAACCCCCGTGGTTAGCTTGGAAGGCTAAAGTTCTACCATTAAACTACATCCGCGTGAAATAATTATAGCATGAACAAGCGGGGAAAATCAAGTGTTTTTTAGAAAAAATAAAAAAAATGGCATTAAATCCATTTTTTTACTTCTTCAGCATCATCTAAGTGATGCTTTTTATGACCAATTATTTGATAATCTTCATGTCCTTTGCCTAAAATTAAAATTATATCTTCAGAATTCATTATATCAATTGCCTTTTTTATAGCTTCTGGTCTATCAAATATAACTTCATAATTAGTTTTAGTAACTCCTTTTAAAATATCTTTCATAATATTTTCGGGGTTTTCTGTACGAGGATTGTCATTTGTGAATATTACATAATCACTTAAATCAGAAGCGACTTTACCCATAATAGGTCTTTTATTAGGGTCACGGTCCCCACCACAGCCGATTATAGTAATAACACGTTTTGTTTTAAGTTCATTATATGCAGTTATAACTTTTTCAACAGCATCTGGTGTATGAGCATAATCTACAACAGCATATCCACCATTAATTAAAATAGTTTCACATCTTCCTTTTGGAGGAACTATATTTTTAGAAATATTTAGTATTTCATTTATACTAAAACCAGAGTTGTTAACTAAAGCTAAAGCAGTTAAATAATTATATATGTTAAACTTACTAGTTAAATTTATATTCGTATCATAATTATTATTATCAAACTCAAAATCTAGTTTAATCATTGCAGCTGTAATATCATAATTGTTAATTTTATAATCTCCATTATTACCTAATGTAAGCGAAGTTGGATATTTATTAGTAAAATATTTACTATATAAATCATCACTATTTACTATAAATGTACCATTTTCAGCCATGTAATCTATAATTTTTAATTTATCATTTAAATAATTTTCCATTGTTTTGTGATAATCTAAATGATCCTGAGTTAAATTTGTAAAAGCACCAGTGTTTATTTTAATGCCTGCCAATCTATCAAAAGCTAGTGCATGGGAAGATACTTCCATAACAATATGAGTACATTTTAAATCTTCTTTTGCTTTATATAGTAATTTATATAAAGTTAAAATATCAGGTGTGGTATTATTTAGTTCAATAAATAAATCTTTATGATAAAAACCAATAGTACCAATATATGCTGCATTAACGTTTAATAAGTTTAGCATTTGATATGTTAAGTAGCAAGTAGTTGTTTTACCATTTGTGCCAGTAACTCCTAAAATATTTAAATCTTGTAAATTATTGCTATATTCTTCTACAAGTTTATCTTTTATATATTCATCACAACTATCTACAATTTCATAATCGACAGTAGAATTTATATCTTTTTCACAAATAATCTTAATTGCTCCATTTTTAATAGCGTCATTAATATAATCATGTCCATCGACCGTGTTTCCTTTAATGGCTACAAAAATTTGCCCTTGCTGAATTAATCTAGAATCAGTTTCGTATTTTATCATAATATTTCTCCTTGATATAATTATACTTTTTTATTGTTAATTATGCAATTAATATAGTAATTTTCAACATAATATGATAAAATTCATATTATAGAAGGGTGATGATTATGGCTAGTTTAGGACTCCATTTTACATATGATGTTAATAATATAAAACCATTAGAGGAAATGGTTTATACTGGTATAAATTACCGCATCACTATATTAAGTGAAGGGTTAATAAGATTAGAATATAAAAAAAATGGAGTATTTTTAGATGAAGCTACTACTGTTGTTAGCAATCGTAAATTTGATAAACCTAACGTAGAAGTTACAAATACTGATAAACATTTAACTATAAAAAGTCGTATTTTTAATTTGATTTATACTAAAGAAAAACCTTTTAAAGCCCCATCTTTTTCACCAGATTCTAATTTAAAAGTGAAAATAAATGGTACTGATAAAATTTGGTATTATAATCACCCTGAGGCTAGAAATTATCCAGCTGCTGTAAAAAATTTAGATGATCCCAAAAATATTAAATATAATAAAGGACTATATTCGATAGATGGATTTGCAACAATAGATGATTCAAAAGGATATATAATTCATCAAAACGGAGAATTAGAAAAAAGAACAGATGATAATATAGATATATATTTATTTTTATATAATAGGGAATTTGATAAATGTTTAGCAGATTATTTTAAATTAACAGGTTTACCAGTTTTTTTGCCTAAATACGCTTTAGGAATATGGTGGAATAGGGATAGAGTTTATTCTGCAAATGATACTAAAAATTTGATTAATTTATTTTCAAGGCATGATATTCCACTTTCAGTTTTGTTATTAAGTGAATTTTGGCATATAAAAGATCATAGCAATATTAATTTATATAAATCGGGATACACATTCGATAGTATATTATTTCCAGAACCTAGTGGATATATTAATCATTTACATGAAGAAAATATTAGACTAGGATTAAATTTAGATCCAACCGAAGGTATATCAAGATTAGAGCCAACATTTAATATGTTTGCTAATCATTTAAATCATAAAAATAATAATAACATTCCATATAATGTTTTAAATAAAGATTTTATGATAATGTTTTTAGAATATTTAATAAATCCATTAATAAGCTATAATGTTGATTTTTATTGGAATGACGGAAATAAAAATATTGATTTAACAAATTTTTATTTGTTTAGCCATATGAATAAAGATATTTCAAAAAGAAATTTTATTTTATCTAGAAATAGTAACATTACAAGTCATAAAAATGCTATATTATATTCAGGTGAAACAATAGTTGATTGGAAAACTTTAGAAATGTTGCCATATATAAATTCTAGTAGTAGTAATATAGGGGTTTCTTGGTGGAGCCATGATGTTGGTGGATTTAAAGATGGAATAGAGGATAGTGATTTATATTTAAGGTATGTACAATTTGCAACATTTAGTCCTGTATTTAGATTTAGTGCACAAAGGGGACCTTATTATAAAAGAGAACCTTGGCTATGGGATATAAAAACAATGGCTATAGTTAAAGAATATTGTCATTTTAGATATCAATTATTACCATATTTATATTCAGAAAATTACAATTATCATAAAAATGGTATTCCGATAATCAGGCCACTTTATTATGAAACGCCAGAGCTTATAGATGAACCAAAATATAAAAACGAGTATTACTTTGGGTCAGAAATTATAATTTCACCTATAACAAAACAAAAAAATGTGATTATGAATAGATCAGTAGAAAGAATTTTTTTACCTGAAGGAACATGGTATGAATTTAAAACAGGAAAAAAATTTTTAGGTAATAAAAGATATGTAACATTTTATAAAGATGAAGATTATCCAATTTTTGTAAAAGCTGGTGCAATATTACCTTTGGCAATATTAGGTAAAAAAAGAAATGATTTAAGCAATCCGGAAAATTTAGAAATTGATATATTTCCAGGTAAGTCTAATTCGTATAAATTATATGAAGATGATGGAATAACAAATAATTATAAATCAGGCAAATATCATATTACATCAATTGAATATAATTACATGTCTAATAATTATACAGTTATTATAAGACCACTTGAAGGTGCAAATGGAATAATTCCTGAATTTAGAAATTATATAATTAAATTTAGAAATACAAAAATGCCTGAAAATGTAGATTTATTTATAAACGGTGATAAAATAACAGATAATATAGAGTCATATTTTGAGGATACTGATTTTATAATAAAAATTTATAAAGTTGATACAACAAAGCAATTGACTATCAACTGTCGAGGAAAAAATATAGAAATTGATGCAGTAAGAATTATTAATGAAGATATAAATTCTATCATTAGTGATTTGAAAATAAAAACTAATTTAAAAGAAAAAATTAGCAATATAATGTTCAGTGATTTAACACTTAGAAAAAAACGTATAGGAATTAGAAAGTTAAAAAAAGAAGGATTAGATCCAAAGTTTATGCATATGTTTTTAAATTTACTTGAGTATACAGCTGAAATATAATATAATACAAATAAGCAAGAGAAAAAAGAGTAGTAAAAATAAAAATTATTATAGAGAGTTAATGTTTGGTGTGAATTAACATAAATTGAATTTTGAACTTACTTTTGGATGTGTTGGGGTAATTCCCTTATAAATTACGAGAGTTTAAATAAAGGTGGTACCACGAAATATTTCGTCCTTTTCGGTACTGCCTTTTTATTTTTTAAGGAGTTTGTTAATATGGAAAATCAAGAATGGTATATACTATTTTATCTGGCAATATTTATTTTAATATTTTTAGTTGATTATTTTTTAATACTAAAAAATAAATATAATACAATTACAGGTAAAAATAAAATAAAAAAAGAAAAGAAAAATATTACAATAATGGAAATTGAATATTTAACATTTAAATTTAAATTAATAAAAGAAAAATTATATGTTAAATGGGTTTTGCTATATATAGCAACTATTAATGCTTTAATCATAAGTTTTGTATCTTGTGTGATTTCGTTTTTGCCACTAGATATGATATGGCAAATGTTAATAGGTTTTGTGTTATTAATAGGTTTAATATATTCAATGTATGAATTATTCGGAAGATATTTAGTGAAAAGAGGTATGGATTAATATGGAATTTAAAGAAAATGAATTAAAATGGCAAAAAATATGGAAAGAAAATAAATATTTTGAAGCCCAAAATAATAGTGATAAAGAAAAATATTATATTTTAGTAGAATTTCCTTATCCATCAGGAGCAGGGCTACATGTTGGTCATGTAAAAAGTTATAGTGCACTTGACTCAATGGCAAGAATGAAAAGAATGCAAGGATATAATGTGTTATTTCCAATGGGATGGGATGCTTTCGGTTTGCCAGCAGAGCAGTATGCAATAAAAAATAAAGTACATCCAAAAATTGCTGTAAAAGAAAATGTTAAAGTTTTTAAAGCGCAACTTGAAAAAGTAGGATTGTCATTTGATTGGTCAAGAGAATTTTCTACAACTGACCCTGAATATTATAAATGGACGCAATGGCAATTTTTAAAATTTGTTGAACATAATATGGCTTATAAAGAGAAAAAAGAAATTAATTGGTGTCCGAACTGTAAAATAGGTCTATCAAATGAAGAAGCTGAAGGTAATGTTTGTGAAAGATGTGGTAACTCTGTTGTAAAAAAAGAAAAAGAACAGTGGATATTAAAAATGAGTGAATATGCAGATAAATTAATAGATGGATTAGATGAAACAAATTTTGCGCCTAGAATTAAAACTGCTCAAATTAATTGGATTGGTAAATCTACTGGAGCAGAAGTTAAATTTAAAATAAATGGTGAAGATGATTTTATAAAAGTATTTACTACAAGAGCAGATACTTTATTTGGTGCAACATTTATGGTTATTTCACCAGAGCACAAATATATCGAAAAATATAAAAACAATATTAAAAATATTGATGAAGTGAAAAAATATCAAAGCCTAGCCAAAGAAAAATCTGAAATAGAAAGAACAGATGCAACTCGTGAAAAAACAGGAATAAAGCTTGATGGAATAGAGTGTATTAATCCAGTTAATAATGAGAAAGTTGAAGTTTGGATATCTGATTATGTGCTAAATAATTATGGTACAGGAGCAATTATGGCAGTGCCAGCTCATGATGAAAGAGATTATGAATTTGCAACAAAATTTAATATACCAATTATTGAAGTTATAGAAGGTGGCGATATATCTAAAGAAGCGTATACTGGTGATGGACTTCATATTAATTCAGAATTTTTAAATAATTTAAATAAAGAAGAAGCAATAAGTAAAATGCTTGAATACTTAGAAGAAAATAATTTAGGAAAAGCTAAAACAAATTACAAATTACAAGATTGGATTTTTTCTAGACAAAGATTTTGGGGTGAACCAATTCCGATGGTTTACTGTGATTGTTGTGGATGGGTACCAGTACCTTTTGAAGATTTACCAGTATTACTTCCAGAGGTTACTAGTTATGAGCCAACAGATAATGGTGAAAGTCCTCTTGCTAATATTGATTCATGGGTAAATACGAAATGTCCTAAATGTGGTAAAAATGCTAAAAGAGAAACTGACACAATGCCAAACTGGGCAGGATCAAGTTGGTATTATTTAAGATATATGGATCCTGCTGATGATGAAGAGTTTGTTTCAAAAAACGCCTTAAAATACTGGAACACAGTAGATTATTACAATGGAGGTATGGAACATGCTACAAGGCATTTATTATATGCAAGATTTTGGCATAGATTTTTATATGACCATGGATATGTAAGTTACAAAGAGCCATTTAACAAAAGAGTAGCTCATGGTATGATTTTAGGTGCCAATGGTGAAAAAATGAGTAAAAGTAAAGGAAATGTAATAAATCCAGATGATATGATTGATATTTATGGTGCAGATGCTCTTAGATGTTATGAATTATTTATAGGTGATTATGAAAAAGATTCTGCATGGAATGATAATGGCTTAAAAGGTTGTAAAAGATTTTTAGATAAAGTAATTAGGTTAAAAGAAAAAGTAAATAGTGAAAATGTTTATTCAAAAAACATGGAAACTTTAATTCATAAAACAATAAAAAAAGTAACTTTTGATTTACTTAATACGAGTTATAATACTGCTGTGTCAAGTTTAATGATATTAACTAATGAATTAGATGCAATGGAAAATATCACTAAAAAAGATTATGAAACGTTATTAACATTATTACATCCTATTGCGCCTCATACAACAGAAGAGTTAAACGAATTTATAGGCAATAATATTCATTTAGCTCAAAGTTCATGGCCGATATATGACGAAGAAAAAACAGTGGATGATGTTATCAAAATAGGGGTACAAGTAAATGGTAAGTTAAGAAGTACTATATCTATAAATAAAAATATGACAAAAGAAGAAATTTTAAAAATTGTATATGAAGATGAATGTATAGTTAAATATACTAATGATTCTGAAATAATAAAGGAAATAGTGATTCCTGGAAAAATAGTAAATATAGTGGTGAAATAAAATGAATAATGAAATTATGCCTAAGCATGTAGCTATAATTTTAGATGGAAATGGAAGATGGGCAACAAAACGTGGGTTAAAACGTAGTGAAGGACATGCAGCGGGTGATAATAATTTAAAAAAATTATCAGAATATATATTAAATAAAGGTATAAAAGTTTTAAGTGTTTTTGCTTTTTCAACAGAAAATTTTAAAAGAAGTGAAGAAGAAGTAAATTATTTAATGGATTTATTTGTTAAAAAATTTAAAGCAGAAAAAAAATATTTTAAAAAGAAAAATATTAAAGTAATCTTTTCTGGTAGAAAAGATCCGCTAAGATTTGATGTAATAAAAGCTATGGAAGATTTAGCATTTTATACAAAAGATAATACAGGGGGAATATTTAATATTTGTTTAAATTATGGTGGTCAAGCAGAAATTATAGATGCTGCATTAAAAATAGCTAATGACTTAGAAAATTTTGATGAAAATAATTTTAGTAAATATTTATATAATGATTTACCAGAAATTGATTTTTTAATTAGAACTAGTGGAGAACAAAGGATAAGTAATTTTATGTTGTATCAAGCTGCATATGCTGAATTATATTTTACTGATACTTATTTTCCAGACTTTGATGAAAAAGAGTTTGATATAGCGCTGGATGAATATTTTAAGCGTAATAGAAGATTCGGAGGAAACAATAAAAAATGATTTTGATATACAAAATCGTTTTTTTATGACAATATATTCTAAATTAATTTTTTATAATTATCATGGTGATAAGATGAAAGTGAAATTATTTGATGAAATTCACGAAAAAGATTTAGAAGTTGCAATTAATA
Organism: uncultured Muribaculaceae bacterium; assembly: GCA_964369625.1. Taxonomy (GTDB): domain Bacteria; phylum Bacillota_I; class Bacilli_A; order RF39; family UBA660; genus CAKOSP01. The sequence goes on along the minus strand of CAYJFC010000006.1, from coordinate 42,287 downwards.
CCTTTTTAACTACTATAGATAGTGATATAATAGATATCAAGTATCAAGTGGCAATTGGTATTTCTGGAGAAGAACAAATATATTGTTTTAGTGCAATGGTAATTTATAATTAAACCATATACATATCATTAACTGTATTGTTAAAATCATCAGTTGATAATGTTGTATTAGTTTCTAGTTTAGTTACTCTATGTTCAAGACGCGCTATTTGTCTTTCCATTTTTGCAAGTTTACTTTCTATGTTATCTGTATTAGGCAGTGGCATAGGCATATTAGGATTTGGCATTGGTTGATTCATCATTGGCATATTATTAGTTTGAAAACTTGACTGTGCAGAAATATTTGGGGGATACATACCATTTGCAGGATATAACATATTTTGATTCGGGATATTTTGACTAAGAGTATTTTGATTAAATTGAGTATAATCAGTTGATTCATTAAAAAATGATGTGCGATTTTTTTTCATAATAATTCCTCCTACAATCATTATATGTAAAATAGAAAGTTGTGATAATATGAGAATGAGAAATCCTAAGGATAAAGAATTTGTTTTAAGTAATTGTGATTTTTATTATGATGAAAATAATGAATATAAAAATGGTAAAAACTTGCATATAGAAATAGGCATGGGAAAAGGTAACTTTGTTATAGGGATGGCAAAAGCTAATCCTGATATAAATTACATAGGAATAGAAAAATATTCTGCAGTAGCAAGTCTAGCAATTAAAAAAATTGAGCAAGAAAAATTGGGAAATGTAAAAGTAATAGTAATGGATATAGTTGACACAATTTCTTTACTAGAAAAAAAAGTAGATAAAATATATTTGAATTTTTCTGATCCATGGCCTAAAGATAGGCATGCAAAAAGAAGACTTACTCATGAAAATCAATTAAAAGTTTATGATAAATTATTTAAAGCTGCAAAAGAAATAGAAATGAAAACTGATAATGATGATTTATTTGCATATTCTTTGGAATCTTTAAAAAATTATGGTTATGAAATAGTGGAACTTTATTATGATTTGCATAAAGAAAATAAATTTAACGTTATGACAGAATATGAAGAAAAATTTTCTAATAAAGGTGTGAAAATAAAATATTTATTAGCATATAAAAAGTAATTGTTTAACTTTTGCTTTTTTTTTGATATAATGTTTTGTAGAGGAGTATGTTATGAAGAAACATTTATTATTGATAGTTTTTTTGCTTCTGATAAGTGGATGCTCTAATGTTAATGAATTGAGTGTTGATCAAACAATTGAAACATTTGCATACAAAGAAAATAAAACAAATATTTACCGAGTTGGTTACAAGTATTATTTACCACTAGGCATGCAAGTAGATGATCAAACATTATATAATGAAGTTATAACTAATAACAAATACAATTTTTATTTATATGTAGATGTAATTAGTTATTTAAATAAAACTGAAGTAGGATACCAAAAAGTTAATGATGCTTTATATTCAAATAATTTTGAATATAACAATAAATACGGTTATTTAGAAATAAATAATAAAGAAAATGATAAATATTTAATTGAAATTATGTATAATTATGCTAAAATAGAAGTGATAGTGGATTATAGCGATATCAATGAATCGATAATCTACGCTATTAATGTTTTAAAAAGTATAGATTACAATGATGAAGTTATAGAAAATAATTTAGGTAATGATGTTATAAATTTTACGGATGAAGAATATAACATATTTAATACTACAAAAAGTGATAGTAATTACTTAAATTATGATAATAATTATGTAAAACCAGAAGAAGAAGATTTTGATCAGGATTTACTAAATTAATGGAGGATGGAAAATGAGTTTTTTTAAGAAAATAAAAGATATATTATTTGATGAGGAAGAAATAGCGCAAAATCAAAATATTAGAAAAGAAGAGGAAGTGCCGGTAAAAAAAGAGATTCCTAAAGTAGAATCTTATAAACAGGTAACAGAAGAAGTGCCCGTGGTAAAACCAAAGCCTATTACTAGTGACCATGATATTTATAAAAAAGAAAATACATTTCCATTTCCAGAATTTGATGAAGATGAATTTGAAAATAATTTAGGGGCGCCAAAAGGTGGTAGAGTTAATAATTCAGTGCCACCATCTGTGCCTAGAAGTTCTGCACCTACAAGAGTACATAATCAACCTAGAACTACAAATGCTATGGAATATGAACGTATAAAAAAAATAGAAAAAAGAACAGAGTACAATAGATTAGAAAAAACAGAATCATCTGAATATAAAGAAAAAAGAAAATTTAAACCTTCACCTATAATATCTCCAGTTTACGGGGTATTAAATGAAGATTATAAACCAGAAGATGTTAAAACTAGAACTCCAGTTGATACAGATACAATTGATGTTGATAGTGTTAGAAAGAAAGCTTTCGGAGGTTTAAAAGATACTATTTTAGATGAAACAATGAATATGGAGCCTACTAAAGTTGTATATGAAGAAATGCAAACTGTTAGTGTTAATTTTCCTGAGTATAAAAAAGAAGAAAAAGTTAAAACTATAGATGAACTTTTAGGAGATACTGCTGATGTAAAAGTTTCATTTGATGAAGAATTTGATATTACTGAAGAAGTTCCAGTGCCATCTTACAATGAAATTAAACCACAAGCTAAAGAAGAACCTATTATAGATGAATTTGATAAAGATGATACACTTGAAAATGATTTGTTTGATTTAATTGATTCAATGTATGAAAGTAGGGATGAATAAAAATGGACACTTTGTTAGAAGTATTACCAGTAATAATTTACTTTTTATTAATTATATTTTTAGTAGTAGGTATAATATTGGGTATTAAAAGTATTAGTGCAATGAATAAAGCAGAAAAATTAATAGATAATGTTAATGAAAAAATGGATTCAATAACTCCATTATTTGGCTTACTTGATTTTGCTACTGATAGAATATCTAGTTTAACTGATACTATTGTTGATTTTTTCAGCGGTTTTCTTGGAAAAATGTTTATGAAAAGCAAAAGAAAGGAAAAAGACGATGAGTAAAAATGGCGGAGGTAATTTTTTATTAGGAGCTTTGATAGGTGTAGGAATAGGAATGCTTCTTGCTCCAAAATCTGGTAAAGAATTAAGAAAAGATTTGAAAATTAAAATAGATGAATTAGTTGCTAAAATCAAAGAAATGGATTTGTTCGATGAGGATGGTAAATTTTCTCGTAAATTAACTGATATTGAAGAAAGTATAACAATGCTTTCTAAAGAAACTATATTAAAAGTTGCTAAAGATAAAGCTACTATTATAGAAAAAGATTTAAATGATTTAATAGAGGAGTTAAAAGAATCTGAAAAAGAGGAAATATTATCATTAGCACAAGAAATTAAAGTTAAAGCAAATAAAGTTATTAAAACAACAATAAAAAAAATAGAAAATACTAACCAAGCTTAGTATTTTTTCATGTAATTATCACAATAGTGATATAATATATAAACAAAGGAGTTATTATGAATATATTAGTAGTTGATGACGAAGATTTAATTAGAAGAGTTATTAAAGAATATTTAACTTTAGAAGGTTTTACAATATTTGAGGCAATTAATGGTCTAGAGGCTATCGAGCTTATTAATAAAGAAAAAATTGATTTAGTAATTATGGATATTATGATGCCCAAAATGGATGGATTTACTGCATGCAAGGAAATTAGAAAAATTAGTCAAGTTCCTTTTATTATGTTATCTGCCAGAAGTGAAGAATATGATAAATTAGTAGGGTTTGATTTAGGAATAGACGATTATGTTACTAAACCATTTAGTCCTAAAGAATTAGTGGCTAGAGTAAAAGCTATATTAAAAAGATTAAATGGAGAAAAAGAACTTATTATTATTGAAGGAATTAAAGTAGATGACATAGCTCATGAAGTTTATATAGATGATGTAGAAATTAATTTAACTCCTAAAGAGTATGATTTACTTAAATATTTAATAAGTAATAAAAATATAGCCCTTACAAGGGAAAAATTATTATCTAATGTTTGGGGTTATGACTTTTACGGAGATGATCGAACAATTGATACTCATATAAAAACTTTAAGAAATCATTTAGGTAAATATCGAAATTTTATAAAAACTATAAGGGAAGTAGGTTATAAATTTGAGTATAAAAAATAAGTTAAGTAGTTTTAATACTAAAACAGCTATTTATCTTACAACATTTGTAGTAATAATGATTATTTTATTATGGTCAAGTGTTATTTTTTTATTTTCTTATTTTTTTGAAAAATATCAACTACAAATGGTGAATAATATTGCTGCTGATTTACCTAGTGATATAAATCAGTTAGATGCAACATTAGATAAATTAGCATATGAAAATGAAGTATGTATTATGCGAACAGACGGCTATAGCGTTGAAGGTGAGTACAACATAAAATTGATAGGTTGTGCATTAGGTGATCAAGACGAAAGAATTATTGCTATGCAAAAAGAATTTATTGATTCAAATAATGATCGTTATCAATATAGATTTATAAATCAAAGTGAAAAAACTTCAGCAGTATTATTAGCGATAAAACATTATGATCAATCAATATTTATTTATGCAAATTTGGAAGATACATCGGTAGTAACAAATTTATTTGTTGATCAAATATTGTATTTATCTTTGGGAGCAATTGTAATATCAATAGTATTAAGTTATATATTATCTAAAAAAATAACTGGCCCAATCATAAATATTACAAAAAAAGCTAAATATATAGGTACAAGTAAAAAAGTTGAATTCGAAAAATATGATATAAAAGAAATAGATGAACTAGTAGACTCTTTAAATTTAGCCCAAAATGAAATAGGACAAACTAATAAATTTAAACAAGATTTAATGGCAAATGTATCTCATGATTTAAAAACACCACTTACAATGATAAAAGCTTACGCAGAAATGATAAAGGATATATCTTATAAGGATAAAGATAAACTAGATGAACATGTAAGTATAATTGTAGATGAAGCAGATAGATTAACATTACTCGTAAATGATATATTAGATATGACAAAACTTCAAGACAATAAAGAATCATTAAATGTAGAAAAATATAATTTAATAGACGAGATAAATAAATTGGTAAATAAATATCAAATTATAAAGGAAACTGAAAAATATAACTTTATTATAACTACACCTAAAAAATTATTTGTAAAAGCAGATAAAAGTAAAATAAATCAAGTAATTTATAATTTAGTAAATAATGCAATTAATTACACTGGCGAAGATAAAAAAATTATAATTAATATTAAAAGAATTAGTCCTATAGAACATATACTTGAAATAACAGATACAGGTAAAGGAATAAAAGAAAAAGATTTAAATAATATTTGGGATAAATATTATAAAACTGAAAAAAATCATAAAAGAAATGTAGTATCCTCAGGTATTGGTTTATCTATAGTTAAAGAAATTTTGTTATTACATAATTTTGAATATGGTGTTAAAACCTCTAGCAAAGGTACAACGTTTTACTTCATCATTAAATAGATTTCAAATATCCATCAAATAATTTTCATATATGATTGTTATTATGTATATGTAAGGAGGAATGATAGATAGTAAAATAAACGCACAATAATAAAAAACTTAAACTCACACTTTAAACATAAATTAAAAGAAACACATTTCCCAGTGTTTCTTTTTTTATCTAAAATAAATAAATATAAATAAGGCTAGCAATATACAATATATTGAAAAATAATGTAATTTTCCATTTTTAACCCAGTTACTTAACCATTTATAAGAAAAATATGTAATTATTAGTGCGGCTATAGAACCTGCTATATAAGGTGCTATAAGTGATGATTCACTATTGCTTATAAAATCACTAGCTCCTAACACAAGGGAACCAATACTTGCTGGGAAATATAAAATGAATGTGTATTTAAGTGATGTTTCTCTTTTTAAATTACAAAGTAAGCATGCAACTAGAGTAGCTCCGCTTCTTGATATGCCGGGTAGTATAGCTACTGATTGAAATAATCCAATTATAACAGCATCTTTTATTGTGATATCTAAATCATCTTTACTTCCAATATGTTTTCTTACAATAAATAACATTAATGCAGTCAGTAAAAAAGAAAATCCTAAAAAATGAATTGATAATAATCTATTTTCTAATGCATCTTTAAATAATAATCCAGTTATGGTTACTGGAATAGTAGATATAATTAAAAATATACAATATTTAAATTTGTTAACTGTTTTTTTTCTTGTATTCTTATTAAATATATAAGAAAAGAAATTTTGTACTAAATCAACTATATCCTTCCAAAAAATTATAAGTATAGCAATAAAAGAACCAAAGTTTGCTATAATCTCAAAGTTTAAAGAATTAAAAATATTTGTATTGAATAATTCTTTAAATAAATATATGTGACCACTTGATGATACAGGTATTGGTTCAGTGATACCTTGAATAATGCCTAATATAATATAACGAATGATTTCCATTTTTCCACCTCTATTAATAATTATATAATAATTTTAGGAATTAATAAATAAAATTTAATGAGGCTATTATGATATTAATATTATTTTTACTATTAAGCATTATGTTTTTAAGCATTGGTATCTTTTTTTTAATACTTTATTCAAATATTTTAGTATTGGGGTATAATTTTTTAGAATTCGTATATTTTATAATTAGAAAACCTAGTTTTTATATTTTAATATTAGGGTTTGTATTTTTAATTTTAGCTATTGAAAGGGTAAAAAAGCATGGATTATTATTACGACGTAGATTTAAATTTTTTAGATAATTATTATCAATTTTATGAATGGTTAGATGATGACAATATATTAAATATAAATAAAATTCCAATTATTTTAATTAGTACACGAAAATTTCAAAGTGTTATAAATAATAAAATAAAAGTAAACATAGATTTTTTAAAATTAATAAAAAATAAAACTGAAATAAAAACAGGTTATATTAAATATAGTATTATATTAAGTGATAATATTAACAGTATAGCTATTATATTTAATGAACTTGGAGAAAGTATATTTTATAGTAGTTTATCTGTTATTGATGAACTAAATATAAATGAAATAAGTTATACTATTAAAAGAAATGATTTTAATTTTGAAATAATTGATAAATTAACTCAAACTAAAAATTTAAGGCAAAATAAAATTATTTTGAATTATATAAAAAATGAGATAGATAATTTATATAAAAATAGAAATTATAATAAATTAACTTATTTATATAATGAATTGATAACTGATGAAGAAAAAGATTATAAAAAACAATATATTAATATTTTAAATATATTAAATTATGAAATGAATCAAAAAGTATATGATTTGTACAATATTATTAAATTAAGTTATAAAAATGTATAAAATGATTAATATAGGGAAAAATAATATTAAGAGGTTATATATGAAAAAAATAATATTATTTTTGTTAATATTTGTTATAGGATGTAGTGCAGTTAGTACTGCAAAAAGTCCAGTAGAAAAATATTTAAATAGTTATAATGATTTAGAATATGAAGTTATGCTTGATTTAGAAGAAGTGGTGAATAGTGAAAGCAATTTAGCAGATAATCAGCGTGATTTATACCGCGATATTTTAAAAAAACAATATTTAGATTTAAAATATGAAATAATAAGTGAAAATTATGATAACGATAATGCAACTGTTTTAGTAGAAATTACGGTGTATGACTATCAAAAATCAGCATCAGAGTCAGCTAATTATTTAAAAACAAATCCAGATCAATTTTATAATGAAGAAGGAATGTATGATTCACACCTTTATATGGATTATAAATTGAATAATTTAAAAGAAGTAACAGATAAAATAAAATACGAAATAGAATTTAATGTAATAAAAGAAAATGATATTTGGATACTTAATACAGTAAGTGAAGAAGATTTACAAAAAATACATGGAATATATAATGAGCAATAATATATACTTGAAATATAATATTATAAGTGTTATAATTTAGAAGAAATCGATGAAAAAAGACACGATTATTAAATAATATTTAAAGAAAGTTAGTGGCTGATGTAAACTAATAATATTACTAATAATTACTACTTTTTAAGAGGATTAATAAATCCCGGTTAAAGCCGTTATACAAATTAAGAAAAAAATAGGATGGTACCGCATATTTGCTCCTAAGCAAGTGTGTGGTTTTTATTTTAGGAGGAATTACAATGATAAATATTAAAGAAGATGAAAAGTTAAGTGTTATTAATCATAGTTGTGCTCATATGTTAGCACAAGCTATTAAAAGATTATATCCAAATGCTAAATTTTGGGTAGGACCAGTTATTGAAGAAGGTTTTTACTATGATATAGATTTAGGTGATGATAAAATTACTGAAGATGATTTTTCAAAAATAGAAAAAGAAATGAAAAAAATATCAAAAGATGGTAAAAAAATTATTCGAAAAGAATTATCTAAAAGTGAAGCTTTAGAATTGTTTTCAGGTGATGAATATAAAATTGATTTAATAAATAGTTTTTCAGACGATGAAATTATTACAGCATATTCACAGGGAGAATTTACAGATTTATGCCGTGGTCCACATGTTCAAACAGTTAAAGAATTAAAATATTTTAAACTATTAAAATGTTCAGGAGCATATTTTAAAGGAGATAAAAATAATAAAGTACTTCAAAGAGTTTATGGCATTTGTTTTACAAACGAAGAAGATTTAACTAAACATTTAGAATATTTAGAAGATTTAAAAGAAAGAGATCATAGAAAAATTGGTAAGGATTTAAAAATATTTACCCTAGTGCAAGAAGCAGGACAAGGTTTAGTTTTTTGGCTTCCTAAAGGTGTAGAACTTCGTAAAGTTTTAGAAGATTATGCTTATAAAATTCAAAAAGAGGATGGTTATGAGTTTGTATCAACGCCTATAGTAGGTACTAGATGGTTATATGAAACATCAGGGCACTGGGAACATTATAAAGAAGGGATGTTTCCTGAAATGACTTCTGATGATGGTGAAGAAATGGTTTTAAGACCAATGAGTTGCCCTCATCACTGTTTAATTTATAAATCCGAACTAAGAAGTTATAGAGATTTACCACTTAGATTATCAGAAAATGTAATCATGCATAGATGGGAAGCTAGTGGAGGATTATCTGGACTTGAAAGAGTTAGAGCTATGAACCTTACAGATGCTCATTTATTTATAAGACCAGATCAAATTGAAGATGAAATTGAAAAAGCATTTAAGCTAGTTAATAGAGCAATAAAAGATTTAAAAATTGAAATAGATTATATAGAACTTGCACTTCATGATGCAAATGATTTAGAGAAATATCATCATGACGAAAAACTATGGAAAAAAGCAGAAGATGCTGTTAGAAATACTTTAAATAAAATGAATGTTGAATATAAAGAAATGATTGGAGAAGCAGCATTTTATGGTCCTAAAATTGATATTCAAGTAAAAACAGTTACGGGTAAAATTATAACATTTGCTACAATTCAATTAGATTTCTTGTTGCCAGATAAATTTGATTTAACATATGTTGATGAAAATAATCAAAGAGTAAGACCTGTTATGATTCATAGAGGATTAATATCAACTTATGAGAGATTAATATCAATTCTACTAGAGCAGTATCGCGGAGCATTCCCATTATGGCTTGCCCCAACTCAAGTAAATATCATACCAGTTAATAACGAATATCATTTGTCTTATGCAAAAGATGTATATAAATTATTAAATGAAGAAGACATCAGGGTAGAACTTGATGATAGAAATGAAAAATTATCTTATAAAATGAGAGAAAGTCAATTATCTAAAAATCCTATTACTATTATTTTAGGACAAAAAGAAGTAGATGAAAATACTATTTCATTTAGATTACTTGGAAATAGTGATACAACTAGTATGTCTCAAGAAGATTTTGTAAAATATTTAAAAGAGACTATTAAATTAAAGAAATAATGAATTTTATTTCTTTTTTTATGAAATTATATACTAAATAATAATTTTTATGTTATAGTAAAAAAAACATTTGAAAGCAGGGATAAAATGAATAAAGAACAAAAACTATATAGATTATTGGAAAAAGTAATTTGTTTAAAAAAGTTAACTACTAAAGAATTACATGACTGTAATTTTAATTCTAGAGGTATTAACGAATTAGTTGAAGACGGAACTGTTATTAAACTAAAACGAGGGGAATATAAATTTGTTGACGATAATAAATTAGATGAATATGCTTCTAAATTATTACAAGAAGAAAACTATGACAAAGTAGAAATTTGTTATCAAACTTGTTACTCAATTAATCCAAATAATTCTAAGTATTTATTTGTGATGATTTATAGTCATTTGAAATTGGGAAAATATAAAGAGGCATTTAAATATTTTGTTGATTATAAAAATACTGGTAATTTTAAATTGTGTGATTACAATATACTATTAAATTTATTTTCTAAAGCTATAGAGTTACCAGAAAAATATGAAAATTACTTAAAAACAATATCTTTAAATGACTATTATAATCCTATAGGAATCACTAATGAAAAACAGCGTAATAGTATATATTTGAATGTGTTAAAAAATGATTTTACTGTAGCCAATAGTGAACTAAAAGAAATTTATGAAATTGGAAAAGATTTTTTTACTGTTGATATACTACTTAAAAAATTAATTTTAATTAATGCCGATATTGTTAATAAAAGAAAAATGGTTATTACTAATTATATAAAAAATAAGAAGTATCGAGAGGCTTTAAAAATGTTAATGGAACTTAAATGTGAAAAGAAATTAAGTCCATTTGAACTTCAATTAAATATATTATTAGAAGAAATTTTAACAAATGACCCTAGTAAAAAAATATATTATAATGAAAATAAAGTTTATCGTTCAGTAACAGATGCACTTCGAGATAAAAATTTTGCTGTTGCTTTAACTATGCAAACTGAAAAAATAGAAATAGAAAATGTAAAAGAAAACGAAAATATGATTTATTCTCTTTTAATAGAAATTAATAATTTACATAAAAAAAATCCTAAAATAATAGTTGCATCAAATGATATAATTGATGCATTAAAAAGAAGAAAATTTGATATAGCAAATGAAGAAGTTGAAAAATATTTAAAAATAATAAATAAATCAGAATATAGTTATTTAGTTTATACTTTAATAAATATTGAAATCAGAGAAAATAATAATGACTTTACAAAAACAAAAAATATATTAAATTCATTAAATTCAAATAATTACACATTTAATGTAGCCTATTATATTAATAAATTCGAATATTCATTATTTAATAACAATGTAGATTTAGCTCAAATGTATTTAGAAATAGTTAAAACAGCATCTATAAAAAAACATACTAAATGTGATGCTAGTGAGTTGCAAATTAATTATGAATTATATAACTTAAATCAAATTGGTGAAAATAATAAAAGTTTAGATTATTTAAAAAGAAAATTATATCAAATAAATTCAAAAGAAATTATTGTATTAAACCCATTTGACATAATAACCCAAAAATTATTAATATCTTACTTAGATAAATTGCCTTCATTATCATATTATATAATTGGAGATGATAACAAAAAAATAGTTATAAAAAAACAAAAAACTATTAAAAATTTAAACGAAATAAATTTTTTGTTAGGTGATGCAGATAATAATTATTTAAATGGTAATTATAAGAATGCTTTAGAAAAATATTTAGAAATATATTATTCAAGTGATTTAGAAGGAAATTTGTTAGCTAAAATAGGGTTGACTTATATAAAATTAAAAAATAAATTTAATGCTATATATTTTTTAAAAGTGGCAATTGAATTAACTAACGATATAAAATTGCAAAATGAATACAAGAATATGATGTTAAATCTTAAAAATGACATACAAGGTAATACTGCTAGATCAGTTTATGATGTTGATAAATATACAGAAATTTATAATTTGATTTTGAAAGGTAAAACATTGGAAAATGCTTGTTCAATAAAAAATTTAAATACAGAACAAAAACTTTTGTGTGCTCTTTTTATAGCTGATAAAAGCTTTGAGGCATATGATAAAAATTTAGGAACTTATTATATATCATTAGTTGAAAGTTATGAAAATAAATCTTATTTTGTAGAGCAAACATTACTTGAACTTAAGTTTAAAATAAATTCATCTAATGATTCAAAAACCAAATAGTTATAAGTTATTGACATTAATCATATAATAAATTATAATTTATTTAATAACTTAGAAAAAGAGAAGTAATATAATATTGATTTTATAGAGAATTAAGGATAGTGGAAACTTAATAAATTAAATTATGTGAATAACACTTTGGAGTTGCTTACCGAAATATAGTAGACTAAGCCGGAATTAATCCGTTATCAATTAATAGGTTTGTTGGAACTGAAAGTGGCTTAAAGAGCAATTTGGGTGGCACCGCGGATATATTCACAGTTATTCGTCCCTTATATAAGGAACGAATAACTGTTTTTTTATTGACTGTGAAGAAGGAGGATATATGTGTGGATTTTTAGTAAGTACACAAAAACAAGATTTAGAAATATTTAAGAAAGGATTTGATAAAATAATTCATCGTGGACCTGATATGAGTAATATAATTGAAACTGATAATGCTATATTTGGATTTCATAGACTTTCAATTATGGGCCCGCAAATAAGTGGAATGCAGCCTTTTGTTAAAGGTGATAAAATATGTATTTGTAATGGTGAAATTTATGGATTTAGAAAAATTAAAGAAGAACTTATTAAAGATGGAATTAAGTTTAAAAGTGAATCGGATTGTGAAATATTAATACCGATGTTTGAGAAATATGGTTTTGATATGTTTAAAATGCTAGATGCTGAATATACAATGGTTTTATATGATGGAAAAGAATTTATTGCTGGAAGAGATCCAATTGGAATTAGACCACTTTTTTATGGTTACGAGAAAAGTAATAATAATATAATGTTTGCAAGTGAGGCTAAAGCATTAATAGATTTATGTAATGATGTATATGTTTTTGAACCTGGTACATATTATTATAAAGGGAAATTTTACAAATATAATGACGTTACTGATGCACAAATTATAAGCGATGATCATAAGGCTATATATATAAATATAAATAAGTATTTAACAGATGGTATTATAAAAAGATTAGATTCTGATGTACCACTTGGATTCTTATTAAGTGGTGGACTTGATTCTAGTTTGGTCTGCTCTATTGCAAGAAAGCATTTAGGGAAAAAAATTAAAACCTTTGCTATAGGAATGGATACTGATGCTATAGACTTGAAATATGCCAAAATAGTAGCAGATTATATTGATTCAGAGCATACCGAAGTTATTATAAATAAAGAAGATGTTTTAAATTCCATAGATGAAGTAATTGGTTATTTAGAAACTTGGGATATTACTACAATAAGAGCAAGTGTAGGAATGTATTTACTTTGTAAATGGATAAAAGAAAATACAGATATAAAAGTACTTTTAACCGGTGAAGTAAGTGATGAGCTTTTTGGATATAAATATACTGATTTTGCTCCAAACAAAGAAGAGTTTCAAAAAGAAAGTGAAAAAAGAATTAAAGAACTATATATGTATGATGTTCTAAGGGCTGATAGATCTATTTCTGCAAACAGCATTGAAGCTAGAGTACCTTTTGCAGATTTAAAATTTGTAGACTACGTACTAAGCATTGACCCAAAATTAAAAATGAATAATTATCATCAGGGCAAATACTTACTTCGTAAAGCATTTGAAGGAGATTATTTACCTGATTCAATATTATTTAGAGAAAAGGCTGCGTTTTCTGATGCAGTAGGACATTCTTTAGTAGACATTATAAAAGAATATGCTGATAATTTATATACAAATGAAGAATTTGAAAAATTAAGTAGTAAATATTCTTACAGAAAACCATTTACTAAAGAATCTTTGATGTATAGAGAAATATTTGAAAAATATTATCCAAATAAAGCAGATCTTATAATTGATTATTGGATGCCTAATAGTAAATGGGAGGGTTGTAAAGTAGATGACCCTTCAGCAAGAGTACTATCAAATTATAAAGATAGTGGTAAATAGTGTTGACAAAACATACATTTATGTAGTAAAATATGATTGTTATTAAAAAGGAAAGCGATTTATATCCACCTGATTACGTATAAGTAATGGGTAAAAAACCTAAGAATTTAATTTTTATGTTTTTTAAGGTGGGGTTTTACTCTACCTTTTTAATTTAAAGTGGAGGTGCTTAACATAGCAAATAAGTATAATAACAATAACAATAATGATAATGCGGTTAATGAAAATATTCGCGTATCTGAAATGATGGTTATTGGCCCAAATGGAGAAAAGATGGGTTTAAAAAAACTAAATGATGCATTAACATTAGCTGGATATGCTGGACTAGACTTAGTATTAATGAGTGAAAATAGTACACCAGCAGTAGCTAAAATAATGGATTATAATAAGTTTAAATACGAAAAACAAAAGAAAATGAAAGAAGCTCAAAAAAAACAACGTGAGTCTAATAAGGAAGTAAAGGAATATCGTTTATCTGTAAGAATAGATATTGGAGATTTTAATACTCGTAAAAAAAATGCTGCTGAATATTTACAAAAAGGGCATAAAATAAAAGGTTTTATTAGATTCCGTGGAAGAGAAATGGCTCGCCCTGAATTAGGTGAAGAAGTTCTTTTAAAATTTGCTGATGAATTGTCAGAATATTCAACAGTAGAATCTGCTCCCAAAATGGAAGGCAGACAAATGCATATGTTATTAGCCCCTAAGAAGGATAAATAAGAAAGGAAAATTTGTAGTATGGCAAAATGTAAACAAAAAACACACAAAGCTTCAAGCAAAGTGTTAAAAAAGAAAAAAAATGGTTCTGTAGTTGCTAAAATGAGTGGTGGAAATCACAAAACTGGTAAAGACAGCGCAAAACAAGTTCGTCAAAGAAGAGGAACACAAGTATTAAGTAAAGGAGAAACTAGCAGATTAAAATCTGTTATCTAAGGTGGTGTAGAATATGACAAGAGTTAAAGGTGGAACTGTTTCTAAAACTAGAAGACGTAAAGTTCTAAAAGAAGCTAAAGGGTACTTTGGTAGTAAACATAGATTATACAAAACAGCTCAAGAGCAAGTGTTTCATTCAGGACAATATGCTTATAGAGATAGAAGAGTAAATAAAAGAAACTTTAGAAAACTTTGGATTACAAGAATTAATGCAGCATGTCGTGAAAATGATATGAGTTATTCTAAATTTATTAATGGACTTGCAAAAGCAGGTGTTGAACTTAATAGAAAAATGTTATCTGAAATGGCTATAGCAGATCCAAAAGGATTTACTGCTATTGTTGAAATTTCTAAAAAAGCTTTAGCAGGAGAAGAAATTAAAGCACCAAAAGTTAGTGCAAAAAAAGAAACTGCTCCTAAAAAAGAAGCTGCACCTAAAAAGGAATCAGCAAAAAAAGAAGTTAAAGAAGATTTATCAAGTAAGACATTAGCTGAACTTAAAGAAATAGCTAAAGAAAAAGGTATCAAAGGATACTCTACAATGAAAAAAGATGATCTTTTAAGTAATTTAAAATAATCACAATTGTGATTATTTTTTTTGTCTTACTTGAGTATTTTTTGCTGCAATTATTTGATTTTCTAATTCATGAGTAACTATATTATTATTTAAATATTCATCTAATTTATAAATTTTAAGGATGTTATCAGTGTCTGTTAGAAATCTATCTAAATTAATTATAGAAAAGTTAGATAATTCTTCAAGTTGTTTAAATGTTATAAAGCTTCTTACAAGACCGAAATCCAAACCTTTTTCTTCTACTAATTCGATTCGCCCTAAATAATCATTTATATTAGTAATAATCATTACATGACCAGGGAAGTGTAATATGTCTCCTTTTTTAATATTATATAAACTATATTTATGATAAAAAGAATCAAATTCTTTAATATAAGGAATACAGTCAAATGATGTATTTGTATAAATGTCTCCCATTGGAAAAATAATTTCATTAGTATTTTCATTTAGATATCCATTTTTCATAATATCAGCAGACTTATTAAAAATAGGAAAACCTATGGTTTTTAAAATATATAATATTAAAGATACACAGTCATAACCATAGTGTGTATATATGCACTCTCCAAATTTATATTTATCTTGCTCCATTTTGGTAAGGGGAGTACCGATGTCAGGGTTTATAGTTTTTTTTGTTAAAAAATCATTAAAAAATTCTTTGAATAATTGAGGATTTTTATTATATGTACCATGTCCGCCACCTAAGAAATAGGGTAATTTAATATTAAATATTTCTTCTAAACCATTACTTAAAAAAAGTGCAATCTCTACAATAGATGACCTATAATCATCTTTATTTTTATGAACAATGTCAGCGATTACAGAATTAAACCAATCTAAAGAATATCCATTTTTATATAAAAATGAGCATAAATTTGTATCTAATAAGTTAACTTTTTCTGATGTAATAATTTTTGCAATCATAAAAATTCCTTTCAATATAGATTTATATTATAAATTATATAGTGTGTTATTGTCAAATATGTTGCTTTTTTGAAAAAAATATTGTACAATATGTATGAAGTTTTTACTTGGTATTTAGTGCTCCAACTAAGTTCTATGTTTAAACGGATAATTTATGAGAGGAGAAATAAACATGGCTTTAAACAAAGAAAGAAGAACAGCTATAGTTAAAGAATTCGCTAAGAATGAAAAAGATTGTGGATCTGCTGAAGTGCAAATTGCATTATTAACTGCAGAAATAAATGATTTAACAGAACATTTTAAAACACATATTCATGATTTTCATTCAAAAAGAGGACTTTTAATGAAAGTTGGTAGAAGAAAAAAATTACTTAGTTATTTAAAAGAAAATGACGTAGTAAGTTATAGAGAAATCATTAAAAAATTGAATTTAAGAAAATAGGCACTAATCTTTTTAGTGTCTTTTTTTTACTATAGAAAGAGGTAAGTATGAAAAGAGTATTTAAATTAGATTTTTTAGGTAGAAAATTAGAAGTGGAAACAGGACGTCTTGCTAAACAAAGTAATGGTTCTGTATTAGTTAGATACGGTGATACAGTAGTATTATCTGTATGTGTTATGGGTAAAAAACCAGTATCTCAAGATTTTTTTCCACTTCAAGTTATTTATCAAGAAAAATTATATTCAGTAGGTAAAATACCTGGTGGATTTATAAAAAGAGAAGGTAGACCATCGGAGGCGGCAACTTTAGCAGGAAGACTTATTGATAGACCAATAAGACCAATGTTTAATGAAAACTTAAGAAATGAAATACAAGTTATAAATACTGTATTATCAGTTGATCAAGATAATTCACCTGAAATGGCCGCACTTTTTGGTACATCTTTATGTCTTGGAATAAGTGATATTCCATTTGATGGTCCAGTAGCTGGAGTAAATGTTGGTTTAATTGGTAAAGAGTTTGTTATCAATCCAACTGCTGAACAAACTGAAGCTAGCACATTGTCATTAACTGTTGCAGGAACAATGGATGCAATAAATATGGTTGAAGCAGGAGCTTCAGAGTTATCTGAAAAAACAATGTTAGATGCATTAATGTTTGCTCATGAAAATGTTAAGGCTTTATGTCAGTTCCAAAAAGAAATAATTGATGCAGTAGGTGAAGAAAAAGTAGAACTTGAAATATTTGATATTGATAGTGATGTTTTTAATAGTGTTAAAGAAAAAGTTGAAAAAGATATGCTTAAAGCAATTCAAATTAAAGATAAATTAGAAAAATATGAAAAAATAGAAGAAGTAAAAACAAATGCTTTAGAATATTTTTCGGAATTATATAAAGAAGACGAAGATAAAGATAAAAAATTATCACATGTAAGTAAATCTATTCATCAAATTGAATCTGACTTAGTTAGATATTTAATAACTGATAAAAAAGTAAGACCAGATGGAAGAGCAATGGATGAAATAAGATCTCTTGATGCTTGGATTGATTTACTTCCTAGAACACATGGTTCAGGCCTTTTTCAAAGAGGAGAAACACAAGTTCTTGCCACAACTACTTTAGGAGCTTTAGGAGAACATCAAATATTAGATGGTCTAGGTATTGAAGATACAAAAAGATTCATGCTTCATTATAATTTTCCTCAATTTTCAGTAGGTGAAACAGGAAGATATGGAGCACCAGGAAGAAGAGAAGTAGGACATGGAGCTCTTGGAGAAAGAGCGCTTGCTGAAGTTATTCCAACAGAGGATGAATTTCCATATACTATAAGAATTGTATCAGAAGTTTTAGAATCTAATGGTTCTAGTTCGCAGGCTACTATATGTGCAGGTTGTTTAAGTTTAATGGCCGCAGGTGTGCCTATAAAAGCACCAGTTGCAGGAATTGCTATGGGACTTATTCAAAATGGAAAAAAATATACAATATTAACTGATATTCAAGGTTTAGAAGATCATATGGGGGATATGGACTTTAAAGTAGCTGGTACAAAAAGTGGTATTACTGCACTACAGATGGATATTAAAATAAAAGGAGTTACTAAAGCAATATTAAAAGAGGCTTTAGAACAAGCTAAAACTGCAAGATTACAAATTCTTGACGTTATGACTGATTTAATACCTGAGCCTAGAAAAGAATTATCGAAATATGCACCAAAAGTTATTACATTCAAAATAGATCCAGAAAAAATAAAAGATGTAATTGGTCGTGGTGGAGAAATGATAACAAAAATTATCTTAGAAGCTTCAAATGTAACTACTGTAAATGATAAAGATGCAGTAAAAGTTGATTTAGAAGATGATGGTAGAGTTATTATATATCATACAAATGATGAAATTATTTCTAAAACAAGAGAAATGATTGAAAACGTAGTAAAAGTAGTAGAAGATGGTAAAAAGTATGAAGCAAAAGTAGTTAAAGTTGAAGACTTTGGTTGTTTTGTAGAACTTTGGCCAGGATGTGAAGGATTAGTACATGTATCACAACTAGCTCACGAACGTGTAGAAAAACCTAGTAGTATAGTTTCAGTTGGTGATCAAATATTAGTAAAATCACTTGGTTATGATAATAGAGGAAGATTAAATCTTTCAAGAAAAGAATGTCTTCCAAAACCAGAAAAAAAAGAAGATAAAAAAGAAGTAATTGAAAAGAAAGATAAAAAATAAATATGTTAGGATATACAAGTACTAAAGATCTTTTTCTAGTAGAAATATGTATGGTAACTGATGTAGTTGATAATATGGTATCGCAATCTGAGGCAAAATACTATACAGTAGTTAGAAAAAATGAGAAAAATTTTCAAGATATATTTACTAGTAATAGTTATAAAACATTTGATTTAAATTTAAAAAAAGATTCTTTATTTATTAGAAAATTTGTTCCAATTAATTATGATAGTAAATTAGTTAAATATGCTATGCTATGTGAACTAGTAAATTACCATAATATGCAATTGCAAAGTGTTACAGAAGAAATAAATAGCATTAGGAGTTGTTAATATGAGAGAATTAAAAATTAATGGATTATATAGGCATTTTAAAGATAAGCTTTATAAAGTAGTTGGAACAGCTTATGACTGCGAAACGCTTAAAGAAGTAGTTGTTTATATGGCACTTTATGGTGAATATAAAACTTGGATAAGAGACAAAGATGTTTTTTTATCAGAAGTAGATCATATTAAATATCCAGATGTAACTCAAAAATACAGATTTGAAGAAGTGAAAAACGATTAATAATCGTTTTTT
>CAYJFC010000006.1:13332-22435 GCA_964369625.1 uncultured Muribaculaceae bacterium | reverse complement strand
TTATACTGTGAATTTTCTTTTCAAGATAAATTTAACAGAATATGCACAATTAAAATTGATAACGAAATTAAATTGTCTATTGGAAATCAATTATACATTGTATATAATAAAGAAAGAATATTTCTATATAACGAAAAAACATTTTCTAAAATTGGAGCTACTAAAATAAATGATTTTTTAGTTCCTAATAAAACATATATGAGTGTTGATTTAGAAGCTGATATAAATTTCATTTTAAATTATTTATCTTGTGAAAACTATAGTAATATTAAATGGGATATTAATAGTAGTAAATATAATGTAACTGCTATTATTGATTATATACTAGGTAACATGCCAACTATAAATATAACTAAAAATAAAAAAAATAAATTAAATAAAATAATAAGGTCATTAATTTTTAAATATGACTTAGAAATTATGAATATAAATAATAATTTTATGCAGGCTGTTATATTTAATAAAAAAGGTGAATACGAACCATTTTTAAAATTGGGTATAAGAAAAGAAAAAGAAGAAATTAGTGCATATATGTATTTTACAAAAACAAATGAAGGAGAAAATTATAATGATCTAGAAAATATTTTAGATTATTATTTTCCACTTACAAATGAAAATGTAACATACTACACAGAAGCGGGTGCAGTTATAGTTAATGATGAATTAACTGGTAATATAAAATTTTATGATGAAGAGACAATATCATCTTTAGATGAACATGGTTTGGATTATACATATGGCTTAGTAGATAAAATTGTAGGAAAACATAATGTTTCATTATTAGTAGAAACGCTAGAAAAAGATTATGTTAAAACAAGAAAAAAAGTGATTGAGTAATCACTTTTTAATATGCTTTAATATATATATCATAATATTCATCATAAGTTAAATTAGATTCAACTACAGCGCTAGCAAGTTCAGTACCTAAATATCTTAAATGCCAAGGCTCTTCAATATATCCTGTGATATTAGTTGTATTTTCAGTATATCTAACAATGAAACCATAAATATGAGCATTTTCTAAAAGCCAATTATAAGCTTCATCACTAACAGTAGATAAGCTATATATAGGTTCTTTAATATCCACCGCTAGTCCTGTTTGATGTTCCGAATGACCAGCTCTAGCAGAATATGTATCCGCTTCACTAGCACCATTATTAGTAGCGTAGTTATTATATAATCCACTTTGATAACTATATGACCTATAAGCTGAGTAAGGCTCTATTACAAAATTTTCAGTAAGAGCTCCTGCTAATAATTCTAATAATTTTTCTCCAGCTTTTTTATCTAATTTTAAATTTTCATATCCAGGAATTGAAACTAAATCCTCAGGAATATAATCACTTGGTAATTGATTATATTTATTTACCAGAACATTTAATTCACCAGGGTTTAATATTTGTGATATATTAGTATATTGTTCTTGATCTAAACCAATATTAACATATGTTACAACAGTATTTATATCAAAATTAGTTTCTTTATAATAATTTTCATATCTATTATAATTGTCGACATTAAAATTTTCTATATCAACATATTTATTAATATCCATATAGTCGTATTTTAATATCATACCTTGATTATTTGAACTAAGAGTATAAATATTATTTATTTCTTCACCGCTATACCCTTTTTCTAATAAGATATTAGTATTATCTAAAAATGATTCATCCTCTATATATTTAATAACTAAATATTCATCAAAAAAATCATCATTGTATAAATTGTTTGTTAAAAATTTTTCAATAGTTTTAGAATATTCATTGTCATTTAATTTATCATCAATTTTTAATTCCTTCGCAGCATTTACTGCATTTTCATTGTATGAGTTATTATTTATATTCATATAATAATATATTCCAGTTCCTACAATTAATACTATAATAAGTAGTAATAATTTTCTTAAAGTTTTCTTTTTCATCATCTTCACCACTAAAATTATAACATATATTTGTATAATGTTTAAATAATCACTTAAAATAATGTTAAATTTAACTATTTTATTGTATAATTATTATAGGTGAAAAAAATGAAAGTAATTATAAGCGGTGGAGGAACTGGTGGGCATATATACCCAGCATTAGCTATCATAAATAAACTAAAGGAAAAAGAAAAAAATTTAGAAGTAATTTATATTGGTACACATAATCGTATGGAAAAAGATATTGTTCCAAAAGAAAATATAAAATATATAGCATTAGAAATTTATGGATTAAGTAAAACTAATATGATTAGGAATATTAAAAATATCTTTTGTATAAAAAAAGCATATAAAAAATGTATTAATATCATGAAAGAATTTAAACCTGATATTGTTATTGGAGTAGGTGGTTATGTTACTTATCCAGTTATTAAAGCAGCAAAAAAATTACGTATTAAAACTTTTATTCATGAACAAAATAGTATTCCTGGTAAATCTAACAGAGCTCTTTCTCAAAATGTAGATTTAATTGGGGTTTCTTTTAAAAACAGTGAACAATATTTTAAAGGCGCTAAAAAAGTTATTTATACAGGTAATCCGTGTTCATCAAATGCTTTAGAAATAAATAAAATAGATAAAACTGAACTTGGTTTTAGTAATGATAAAAAATTAATTATTTTAGTTGGTGGATCACTAGGAAGTAAAACTTTAAATGATAAATTTAAAACGTATTTAACTTTAGTAAAAGATGAAAGTTATGAAATATTATTTGTTACAGGAAAGGCTTTATATGAAGAATTTGTAAAAGATACTAAATTTCCTGAAAATGTTGTCATAAAACCATATTTCGATCCACTTGTAGGAATAATGAAATCAGCTGATTTAATAGTGTCTAGGGCAGGTGCTTCAACAAGTAGTGAAATATTAGCGTTAAAAATACCAAGTATTTTAATACCATCACCATATGTAGCTAATAATCATCAATATTATAATGCACTTGATTTAGTAAATGATGGTGTAGCTGAATTAATTGAAGAAAAGCAATTGACTAGTGAAAAGTTATTTATTGCAATTAAAGATTTACTAGAAACAAATAAATATAATAAAATGAAAAAAAATTTTGACAAACTAGGAGAGCAATCTTCGGGGGATGTAATATACAATGCTATAAAGGAAGTGCTTAAAGATGAATAAAGATTTTCTATTAAAAGATGTAGAACTTGATAAATATAATACTTTAGGAATTAAGGCAATTACTAAATATTTTTATATGCCTGATGATGCTACTGATTTAATAGAAAAAATATCTTTATTTGAAAAAGAAAATTTAAAATATTTTATATTAGGAAATGGATCTAATGTTATACTTGATGATTCTTATTTTGATGGGGTTATCATCTCTATGAAAGGACTTAAAAAGTTTGAAATAAATAATGGAGTCTTAACTGCTGAATCTGGAGTAATGCTACCATTTCTTGCTAAAAAACTTTTGCTTGATGGATATACTAATTTTGCATGGGCTAGTAGTTTGCCGGGAACTGTTGGTGGATCTATTTATGGTAATGCTGAGGCATTTAAAGAGTCTATGTTTGATAATTTAATATCAATAGAGTGTATTAAAGATAATAAAATAATTACTTTAAATAAGGAAGATATTAAATATGGTTATAGATATACTAATTTATCTAATGAAATAATTATAAGTGCTAAATTTAACCTTATTAAAGGGGATATTAATTTAGTTAAAGAAAATTTAGAAATTTGGAAAAATTTTAGAATAGAAAAACAACCATATGATAAAAAATCAGCAGGTTCAACATTTAGAAATCCCCAACATGTTGCAGCAGGAAAATTAATAGATGAAGTGGGATTAAAAGGATATGTTATTGGTGGTGCTAAAGTTAGTGATAAACATGCTAATTTTATTATAAATGAAAAAGATGCTACATTTACTGATATAGTAAGTTTAATATATTATGTAAAAAATGAAGTTAAGAAAAATAGTAATATAGATTTAATATTAGAAAACAAAATTATAAAATGGGATGAATTATGAAAACAGAAAAAAAAGTAAAAAAAAGATTGAAAGTTAGAGTACTTCTTTTTTTAATACTTATTGTATATTTAATTGGAATGAGTATATATTATGTAGTTACAATTAAAGTGGATGATATTATTATTAGTGGAACTACGTATTTAAATAAAAATACTTTACTTGAAGAAATTAATTTAAATAAAAATTCCAATAATTGGTCTGTTTCAAAATCAAAAATAAAAGAAACATTGGAAAATAATCCATTAATAAAGGAAGCAGATGTGTCTAAGTCGCTTCTAGGAGATATTAATATTAGTATAACTGAAAACAAAGTTTTATTTTATAATAGTACTATTCAAAAAATAATTTTAGAAGGAAATAATGAAATAGAATATTCTGATATATATTTAGGTGTTCCAACACTTATAAATTATACACCAGATGAATTATATGAAGAATTAATTGAAAAATTATCATTAATAGATCAAAATTTAATAAATAAAATAAGTGAAATTGAGTATGCACCAAATATTAAAGAAAACATAATGCTTGATGAAAGTAGATTTATATTTAAAATGAATGACTCTAATATTGTTCATGTAAACCTAATAAATTTTGAAAAATTTTCAAAATATAATGACATTATGGAAATTCAAAATGTTAGAGGTACACTTTATCTAGATAGTTCTAATGAGGGTCATATATTTGATGTATATGAAGAGGTGCCAAATGAATTGCCATAACAAATTAAATGAAATAATAGCTAATTTAGATTATATTCCTAAATTATTACTACATAGTTGCTGTGCTCCTTGTTCATCGCATGTAATAAGTTATTTGACAAATTATTTTGATATAACGATATATTACTACAATCCGAACATTGAACCATTAGAAGAATATAATAAAAGAAAAAAGGAACAAATAAAATTTATTAAGAATTTCAAATCTATTAATAAATTATCTTTTGAAGATGCTGATTATGAAAATGAACTTTATAAAGATAAAATAAAAGGATATGAAAATTATCCTGAAGGGTCTATTAGATGTACTAATTGCTTTGAATTAAGACTTGATAAAACAGCAAAACATGCTAAAGACAATAAGTTTGATTATTTTGGTACTACATTGACAGTTAGTCCACATAAAAATAGTGAAATAATAAATTCTTTATCAGAAAAAATTGCTAAAAAATATAATATAGCATATATATATGGTAATTTTAAAAAAGAAAATGGCTATAAAAAAAGTATAGAATTATCTAAAAAATATGAACTTTATCGTCAAGATTATTGCGGATGTATTTATAGTAAAAAAGAAAAAGAAACTAATTTTTAGTTTCTTTTTTTGTTACTAATAAGAGTAGGGGACCTGATAGAATTAAAAATATAGTAAGTGTTAATACTCCAATTCCAAAAAAGTTAATTATAGCTGTGTAACTTTGTGAAAAAATAGAAAAACATATAAGAGTAATTATAATAATTAATGGAGGAATAATTATATCTTTTTTCTTGGTATAAAACATTTTTCTTATTTTAGATAAACTTAATGTAATAATTATAAATATATCAAAGTACCATACGATTGATGCAAAATTTTCTATATTTTCTATAAAATCTAAAAATTTTATTCTTCTTAAAACCATGTATTCAGGATAATTATAATTTTGAGATAAAAATTCTCCTAAAACACCAATAGTGTAACCATTTATTAAAAATATTATAGCAAATACAATAAAATAACTAAATAATTTTGTTTTAAGTGATACTTTATATTCAAGCAATAATATATTAGGAATGGATGAAAAAACAGCAAAAACTATGGCACCTATAAATATATTAGATATATTAGTTGTCATAAACGGTAGAAAATTATTTACTTCACTATATGGAACTAATAATAAGCCATTTAATAAATTTATTACTATGCTTATAGGAATTAATATCATACTTATTCTTATAATAGTAAATTCGCTTTTTAGTGTTGCGTAATAAGATATACTAAATAAAACTAATAAAGTTACCCAGATAGGGGTTTCAAATAAATAATAGACTTTAACAAAATTTGTAAATATTATACTAGCATAAACTATTAAATATAAATATATTACAAAAAATAATATTTTAAATAATTTATGAAATATTTTTTGTTTATTCAAAAAATTATTTAAATTGTAATTAATATTTTTACTTATTTTATCGTATATTAATATAAATAAATTTCCTAACAGGTATCCTAAAATTATACTAATCCAAGAGTCTTTGCCAGCAAATCTAAAAATATATGAAAAACCTACTCCTAAAAACATAGATCTACCTAGAAAGAAAAATGTACTTAAATATTCTTGTTTAGTTATGAACATTTGTAATCAATCCTTTCCTTGAAATAGATAAATCAATATCTAAATTTATATTTGCGTGTTGCCATAGATTGTTATTATCTTTTCTATAATTGATGTAATAAATATTGCTAAGTCCAAGTAAATCACTATTATTTTCTTGTGTTAATTTAATGAAATTAATTATCATATTTTTAAGCTCGGTGGTTAATGATTTTTCTAAAGCAGCATAAGTTGTATTTAAATTTAAATCAGCATCCTGCGGCTTTTTTTTAAGTTCTACTATTACATCCAATTCTATATTAATATCAGTTTCAGTTACGAAAATATTACTGTTTTCAAATTTAGTAATTGCTTCAATAATATCATCATCATATTCAGATGTTAATACAATATTAGTATCTGATTTTACAAAAGAATTATAAATATTACCATATAGAGTATCTGTTTTCTTAATATAGTTGTCATTATTAAATATCCCAAGACCCTCTAATATAATTTCATCGCCATCGATATTGATTATACTTATTGCAGGATCCTCTTTATTTTCAGCAATTTTTTGAACAAATACAGCAAAAGGCATATTGATATAACTATTTTTACTATAGTTATTATCATTTATTAAAGTACTTATGTAAAAAGCAGCGGATGGATTTACCTCAGTAGAAAAGTTTAAAATTTCTTCTGGAGTAGCATCGCTAGTCATAACTAATAAAAATTCTTCATTAAGTTTAGGGTTTCTCATAACAAAATCTGTTATGTCAGATAAATGATTTGATACTATTTCTTCGGATAAAATTATTATTTGTGTATGTGAAAAATATGCAGTGGTGCTCAGTTTATTAGTAGCATCAATTATAGCTTCATATGTAGTATCACCATGTCCAGTAACAGTAAATGTTTGCATTACTAACCCGGATCCTTCTTTTTTATTATCCATTACTTCATAAGTTACCACAAATTCATCATTCATATAATCAATGCCCATACCTGTTACGTAGGAAAGGGAATTTAGTTCTTTATAATCCACACATCCAGTAGATAATAAAATAATTATAATAATTATTATTTTTTTCATTTATTTCTCCCTTGTTAAGTTATCATTTACTAGTGTTTTACTTCTTTTATGGTCTTTATTTTCATCTTTTTTAAAAAATATTTTCCCAAAATACGCTTTATCAAAAGGGGCTATAGGAGTAGTATAAATTTTTCCTAAGGCATAGGTACTTGATATTTTTACAAGCATATAAAATAAGACCATTACCCAGCCATATAAACCTAAAAATGCTGAAGCTATTAAAAATAAAAATCTATAATATCTAGTTGCATTTATCATATCAATATCAGTGAAAATTAAACTAGAAACAAATGTAAGTGCTATTACTATTATCATAATAGGGGATACTATTCCTGCGCTTACTGCTGCTTCTCCTAAAACAAGTGCTCCTAGAATTGAAATGGACGATCCATATGAAGAAGGAAATCTTAAATCACTTTCTCGTAATATTTCACTTAATATTAAAATTATAAAAGCTTCAATAAAAGCAGGGAATGGTAGTCCTTCCCGCTGAGTAGCAAAATTAAGTAATAAGCTTGTTGGTATTGCTTCTTGATTATAATTTACAATTGCAATATAGATTCCTGGACCAAGTACTGTTATAAAAAAAGCAAACATTCTTATTATTTTTATAAAGTTAACATTAGTGCTTTTAGTATAAGTATCAGTAGATGGATGGAAAAAATCTATAAAAAAACATGGGGTAATTAAAACAAAAGTAGCATTATCTACAACGATTGCAACTTTTCCATTTAACAAAGCTTTAGCAACATCATCAGGTCGCTCAGATAATTTAATTGTTGGAAATATACTTCTTGATTCTCCGTCTATTAAATGGGCAATTTGACTTGAATCAATAATTCCATCAATATCTATATTTTTAAGTTTATCATATGTTTTATCAACTAATTTTTTATCAGTAATATCATCAATATACATAATACCAACAAAGGTGTTAGTTTTTCTTCCTAATGTAACATTTTTAGTTTTTAATGTGCTAGATTTAATTCTTCTTTTTATAAGACCAACATTCATTAAATAATTTTCTACAAAAGCATCTTTAGGACCATTTATACTTGTTTGTACTTGAGGTGAAGATACACTTCTAAAAATAGATAGTCTTGCTTCAACAGCAAATACTGTTTTACCATCTATTATAATCGCATAACCGTTAGTTAGATAAAATTCTAATAAATCTAAATTATCTATTTTAGTGCTATTGGAACCTGCTAAAAGGTTTTCTAAACTACCAACATGTTTTTTTAAATTAATAATGTTTACTAAATTTTTTAAAATGAGTTCATTTACTTTATCGCTAGATGCACAAGTTTCAATATAAACAACATTTATTTCTCTGAACAACGATAATTTATAATTTTTAACTATTATATCAGGACAATTAAAAAATTCTTCTTTTATTCGTTTTAAAACATTCATGTTATCACCATTGGTAGTATTTACCAAACAAAATAAAATATAACTGATATTTGACAATTATCTTTTAAAGTGTTAATCTATTTTTATGAAAAATTATGTTTTAGAAGAAAAAAAGTTTTATGATAATTTAGATGAAGAAGATAAATTTATATATAATAGTTATTTTTGTGATGTGAAAAATGAAGATATTAAAAGTTATTTCGATTATAAAAATGAAAATTTAACAAATCAAGAAATTTTAATGAAACATTTATGTTATATAAAAAAAGTAGTAATAAATAATTACGAGAAAAGTATATTATATTCTTTAGG
>CAYJFC010000006.1:0-13232 GCA_964369625.1 uncultured Muribaculaceae bacterium | reverse complement strand
TCTGATAAACAATTAGATATAGTATCTTATACTATGGATTTTGATACTCATATACTTTTTAAAGATTTTAGAGAAAAAATAATTGAAATAATTATGGCTTTACCTGTATGTAAAAGAGATATAGATATTTATATGTCATACTATACTATAGGTGGTTATAAATTTATTAAAGTAGAAGAGTTAGCTAATATATATGAAGTAACTAAAGTGAGAATATATCAAATTATAAGTTTGATTAATGAGCAAATAATAAATTATTTACAGATAAAGGAAAACAATATCTTTGCTAATATATTAATGGACGCTATAGATGTATCTGATGCAAATTTTCAAAGAAAAAAAATTAACAAAAAATAAAAATAAACTTTATTAATAAGTGAAAATGTAGTATAATATTATTCATATCGGGAATAAAAAGTAAGAAAGGTATCATAAAATGAATTCAGTATTTTTATTTGTTATAGGAATGATGTTTGGAAGTTTTTTAAGTTTATTACTATTATGTATATTCTATATCGGAAAACAAAAGAACATGGAAATTAAAAATTAATATTAATCGTAAGATTAGTATTTTTTTTTACATTAAAATAAATGTTGCTTTTTTGTTACAAAAATGGTATCATATATGTCACTAAATGTTGTGAGGGGGATTATATATGTATTTATATGTAAAAAGAGCAATTGATTTAGTTTTGGCGCTTATATTATTTGTAATGTTATTACCAGTATTTTTAGTAATTGTAATAGCAATTAAATTAGATAGTAAAGGTTCAGCTATATTTAAACAAAAAAGATCAGGATTAAAAGGAAAAGAGTTTACTTTATATAAATTTAGGAGTATGACTATTTGTAATGATGTTAAAAATTTTAAAGAGGAAAATAAATATACTAAAATTGGTAAAATGATTAGAGATTTAAGTATTGATGAAATACCTCAACTTATAAATATTATTAAAGGGGATATGAGTTTTATTGGACCAAGACCATGGATAATAGATTACGCTAAAGTATTTACAAGAGAGCAAATGAAAAGATTGGACGTAAGACCAGGTATAACTGGTTTAGCACAATCAAGTGGTAGAAATTCACTATCTATAGAAGAAAAAATAAATTATGATATAAAATATGTTAATAATTTATCATTTACTCTTGATTGTAAAATTATTTTTGATACAATTAAATCAGTAATAGAAAAAGATAGTGTTGATATAACAAAAAGTGGAATAAAAGAAGAGTTAGAGTATTTAAGAAAAAATTACGAAAATAGCTTGTCTAAATAAGAATAAAAGGTTGTGAAAGTATGCTAAAAAGAAAGAAAAAAGTTTTGTTTTTAATACATACACTAGGTGCAGGTGGAGCAGAAAAAGTACTTGTTGATACAGTAAATTCAATGACTGGTAAATATGATGTAACCCTTATGACTGTAATTGATACTGGTATAAATAAATCTAAGCTTAATAATAATGTTGATTATAAAACAATGTTTAAAACAAAAAATAAAGATACTAATGTTAGTTTACTTAGTAATAAAAAATCATTTTTAAAAACTATATTTATCAAGATATATATGCTTATTTGGAAACTAATGCCTATTAAATTATTACGTTTTTTAAAAATTAAAGATACTTATGACATAGAAATATCTTTTTTAGAAGGTATAAGTGCTAAAGTAGTATCCAAAAGTAACGCTAAAAAAATAGTTTGGATTCATGTTGATTTAATAAATGAACCTAAAGCTGATAAAGTGTTTATATCTAAAAATGCAATGTTTAATTGTTATAATAATTTTAATAAAATAGTATGTGTATCAGAAGTTGTGAAAAATCAATTTATAAAAAAATTTGATTCGAAAATAGACTCAAAGAAAATAACTGTTTTATATAATTCAATAGATTCTAATAGTATTATAAAAAAATCAACTGAAATAACAAATTGTTATTCAAATAAAAAAATAGTAAATATGGTATCTATTGGTAGACTGGCTCCACAAAAAGGATACGATAGATTAATTAATAATTTATCAAAATTAAAAAATGAAGGTTATAAATTTAATATGAATATAATAGGAATTGGTCCATTATTTGAAGAATTAAATAACAAAGTTAATAAATTAAATTTAAGTGATTGTATTACATTTTTAGGTTTTAAACAAAATCCATTTCCATATTTAAAAGAGGCAGACTTTTTTGTTTGTTCATCATTAGCAGAAGGTTTTAGTACAGTAGTATGTGAAGCTAGTATAATAGGGTTACCTACAATAACTACTGATTGCTCAGGTATGAAGGAACTATTCGGTGATAATAAATATGGATATATAGTAAATAATGATGAAAATAGTTTATATAAAGGAATTAAATATTTTTTGGATAATAAAGATATTGTACTTAATTATAAAAATAAATTACCAGAATTATCACAAAGATTTGATTTGAAAAAATCAATTGATAAAGTGGAGGGTTTAATAGATGAAGTACTATGCAATAAATAATAAATTATTTAATGTATTTATATTCTTGTTTATATTTACATCAATTAATAGAGAATTTTTATTATTTGGTATAGATCTTAGATATATATTAGTTCCTTTAATGATTTTGTTACTTATAAAGGTATTTACTATCAAGAAAATTTCAGTTACTAAATTAGATATATCATTTTTCTTATTATATGTGTTAATGGCTATATCATTAATAGCATATCAATATAATGGATTAAATATATCTAGTGATGTACTTAAAAATTTAATATTCTTACATATACTTAATTTTATTGCATTTTTCATAATGTTTCTAAATAAAAATTTATTAAGTAAGAAAAAAATTTATAATTATGTAATTATTTCATCATTAATTTTAATAGGAAGTATGCTAATTTTATATTTTGGCGGTAGCCTTGGAATTTTTATGGATACTACTTATAATGGATTAGTTGATTCTAGTATTATCGAGCATACTAACTTTTTTGGACAAAATTTTAGAGTTGCTGGTTTTGCACAAGATGCTAATTATGCAACAATATTTTGTGTAATAGCATTATTTTGTAGTATGGAAATTATAAATAAATTCAAAAAATATATATTCATATTTTTATGTTTATTTGCCATAGCAATTTCTTGGTCTAAAACAATAGTGGTAGCTTTATTATTTTTACCATTCATATATATAATATATAGATTGAAATATAAAAAAAATAGTAATTCTAATAGGTTTAATGTAATGTGTTTTATAATAGTATTGACAATATTTTTTATAACAATATTACCTATAGAAACATTAGATTTAAATCTTCAAACGTTAACTACTAGATTTAAAATGTGGGAAAGCGCAAGATATTTATTTTATGATAATATGCTATTAGGAGGAGGACTTGGAAGCTTTAGATTTTATTTTGAGCAAACAGGTAACTGGCTAGTACAATCACACAATACATATTGGCAAACATTATCAGAAACAGGTATTTTGGGATTAACAACTTTACTATCAATAATTTATTTTAATTTAAAAGTAGCTTCAAAAAAACATTTTATGCTTATATGTGTTATATCAATTTGGGCCCTTACTTATGAACTACTATATTTACAAATATTTATAATAATATATTATTTGTTTGTAAATTTAAGAGAGGAAGATAATTTTGAAAAATAAAAAAATATTATTCTTTTTGAATTCATTTGGATTAGGTGGAGCAGAAAGAGTTTGTGATAATTATGCTAAAGAATATTTAAATCAAGGTTTTGAAGTTCATTTTATTACTTTATATAAGGAAAGTGATTATGTGATTAATGAAAATTACAAAGTTATTAATTTGGATATTGATAAAAATATATCTTCAACAAATAAAATAATTCAAATATTAAAAAAAAGAAAAATAGTAAATAATTATTTAAAGAAACATAAATTTTCTTTAATTACCGCTAATTTACCTTTTTCGCAATTATTAGCAAGATTAACTAAAATAAATAAAAAATGTATATACGTTCAGCACTCTACATTATCAAATGATATTTCTATTAAATATAGAAAAGTATTAAATATTATATTTAGAAAAAGAAAAATTGTAGCTGTATCAAAAAATGTTGGAAAAGAACTGATAAATGATTTTAAATTTAAAGAAAAATATGTTACAACAATATATAATCCACTTTTATTAGAAGAAATAAAAAAATTAAAAAAAGAAAAAACAGATAATATTAAACCGTATATTTTATTCGTTGGAAGATTAGAAAAAGTTAAAAGACCTGAAAGAATGCTTGAAACATTTTATAAAGGAAAATTTTATAAAGAATATAAATTAGTAATATTAGGAAGCGGATCTTTATTAGAAAAATTAAAAAAAATAGCAAAAAATTACAATATTGAAAAAGATGTAATTTTTAAAGGTTATACTCCTAATGTATACAGCTATATGAGCAGAGCAAAGGCTTTAGTGGTAACATCTGATTCTGAATCATTTTCAATGGTTTTATTAGAGGCTCTAGCATGCGGATGCAAAGTAATATCTAGTAATTGTAAATATGGACCTTCAGAAATATTAACTGGTGAATTATCTAAATATTTAGTAAATAATATAGCAGATATAGAAGAATATATAAAAGTTTTAAAAGATGCACTTAATAATTATCCAAATATTGATAATATTAATATATTTGACAAATTTGAAATTAATAATCTAACAAAAAAGTATATTGACTTTTATAGAAGAGAGGTAAAATAATGAATAAAGTAGGTTTACTAACAATCCATAATTCAGTAAATTATGGCGCTACATTACAAGCTTATGCATTATATAGTGAATTACAAAAGTATTCAAAAGAGGTTAAAATAATTGATTATAATTCACCTCTTTTTTCTGATTTACTAGATATAAGAAAATATAATTATAAGAACTTTATATTTAATACCCTTAAACTGATATTGTTTTATAAACAAATTAAAGAAAAACATATTGCTTTTAATAAATTTAATGACAAATATTTTAAATTTACTAAAAGAGTAAATGAAGTTAGTAATAAATCTTTAAGTGATTATAACTTTAGCACTGTAGTTTGCGGAAGTGATCAAATATGGAATCCATTTCTAACGAATCAGGATACAAATTATTTCTTTTCTCTAATAAATGATCAAGTATATAAAGCAAGTTATGCAGCTTCAATATGCTTAGATAATCATGATTTAGCAAAGGGATTTTTAGCAAAAAATTTAAAATTTTTAAATAAAATATCTGTTAGAGAAAAAGATTCTCAAGAATATTTACAAGATAAATTATTGTACAAAACTGCTAAGCATGTACTTGATCCAGTATTTTTAAAAGACAAAAAGTTTTGGGAAAATTTAGCAGTTAAACCCAAAAATATGATAAATGAAGATTATATTTTATTATATGCTCTTGAAGAAAATGCTGAGTATGAAAAGATATTAGAAGATTTAAAGAAAAAAGAAAATTTAAAAATAGTTGTAATTCAAGCTGGTTTAAAAAGTAAATATACTAAGGATTATGTGTATAAAAATTTAGGTCCAGAAGAATATTTGTATTTATTTTCTAATGCTAAATACGTTGTTACAAATTCATTTCATGGAACTGCTTTTGGACTTATTTTTAATAAAAAATTAATTGTTTTTGAAAATGAAGGAAAAAACATTAGAATGAATAGTATTTTAAAATTATTAGATTTAGAAAATTTAATGGTTAAAAATTTCAAAGAGTATAATAGTAGAGATTGGAATTTACTTTTTAAAAAAGATTATGAAAAAAAGTTAAACAAGGAAATAACCTTGTCAAAAGAATATATAAAGGAGATATTTAATAAATAACATGAGTATAGATAAATTAGATAAAACGTTATGTACAGGATGTGGTGCATGTAAAAAAATATGCCCAGTTAATGCTATTGATTTTGAAAAAGATGAAGAAGGTTTTGACGTGCCCAAAATAAACGATGCTTGCATATCGTGTAATTTATGTTCTAAAAAATGTCCACAGTTAAATTTATTAAATAAGAATAATCCATTAAAGGTTTATCATGCATTTATAAATTCAAAAAGCTATCAAAATAGTTCATCTGGGGGCTTTTGCTTTGAGTTATCTAAATATTTTTTAAAAAATAATGGTGTTGTTTTTGCATCAATTTATGATGATTATGAAAAAATTGTTAAACATATTAAATTAAGTGATGAAGATGATTTAAAAAAAACACAAGGATCTAAATATGTGCAAAGTAAATTTTTTCATTTATATGATGAAATAGAAGCAAGTTTAAAAACAAAAAAAGAAGTTTTAGTAATAGGTTCGCCTTGCCAAATAGCTGGAATTAAATCAATATTTTCAAATTATGAAAATCTATTAACGGTTGACTTTGTTTGTCATGGTACTCCAAGTCCAATTTTTTTAAAAAAACATATTGAATATCTTGAATCTAAATATGATTTTAAATACATTAAATTTAGAAATAAATCATGGAATCAAATAAATGATTTTGCGTTAATGCTTATTGGGAAAAAGAAAAAAAGAATTTTCTGGAAAAAGGATGTATATTACAATGCATTCCTTAAAAATATGTCATATAGAAACGTTTGTTATAAATGCAGTTATGCTAATGAAAAACGTATAGCAGATTTTACAGTAGGGGATACAAATATTTTATATAAAGATTTTTATCCATATATAACTAAAACTATGGTTACTGTAAATAGTGAAAAAGCAAGGCAAGTATTTAAAAAGTTAAATATTAAATATATGTTAGTTGATTATGAAAAAGAAATAAAAACTAACAGATGTTTAAGAGAGTGTGAAAAAAGAAATGCACTAAGAGATACAATTTATAAAGATTTAAAAAATATGACTTACGCTGCATTTTTAAAAAAATATAAACCAAAAATTAGTTTTAAAAGTAAATTAATTAATTTAATAAAAGATATACTTCCTTTTAAATTAAAAAGAAAGTTAAAAATGGTGATTAAAAATGAAAAATAAAACTTTTATAAGTAATATTTTCTTTCTTTATATATTAATGTTTTCTACACAAATACTTAATTTAATTACTATTCCTTATCAGTCAAGAGTTTTGGAACCGACAGTTTATGGAATTATTAACGTTGCTATGTCTGTAATGATGTATATTCAAATAATTCTTGATTTTGGTTTTACATTATACGCTACTAAAGAAGTGGCTAAAAATAAAGATAACAATTTAAAATTAAAAGAAATACATACTAATGTATTTAAAATAAAAATATTGTTATCTATAGTAATAATTTTATTATTTATTATTATTAATGCTATATTTAATTTATCAAGTGGATATTTACTTTTATATATATTATTTATGGCATCAACAATATTTGCATCATTAGTTCCAGATTATATATATCGCGGACTCGAAAATATGAAAAAAATAACAGTTAGAACTGTTATTATTAAAGTGTTTTTTACGGGTATGATATTTATTTTGTTAAAAGAACCTAGTGACTACTTATTAATTCCAATATTATTATTACTAGGTAATTTATTTTCATATATATACTCAATGGTAAATTTAAAAAATGAATATAATATTACACTAATTAAAACAAACTTAAATGATATAAAAAAATATTTTAGAAGAGCACTACCATTTTTTGCATCAAGATTTTCTTCTACATTTTATCAAGCTTTAAATACAATTATAATTGGTAATGTATATGGCACTAGTCCACAAGTTGGTTACTATGCAGCATCTGATAAGTTAATAAATATATCTAAAGCTTTTGCAACACCTGTTGCTGATGGATTATATCCATATATGGTAAAAAATAAAAATTATAAAATTATAAAAAAAATAATGATAATATGTATGCCGCTTATTATAGTTGCAGGAATTGTTGCGTTTATATTTGCTGATGAATTTGTAATATGGTTTTTTGGAGCAAGTTATGCTGATACAGCTGTTATATTTAGATGTATGTTACCAATAGCATTTGTAATACTACCATCCTATATATTATCTTTTCCTGTTATGGTGCCAATGAAGTTATCAAAAGAGGCTAATTTTGCCAACATACTTGGAGCAATATGCCAAGTAACTATACTAATTATTTTATTTGTAACTGCTAATATTAATATTATTACAATAGCTATTTCTGCTGCAGCAATTGAGGTAATAGTATTTATATATAGATTAACTGTAGTACTTGTAAATAGAAAAAAATTAAATAGAAAAAAATAGTTAAATGTGATATCATAAATATGATATTAGAATACGAAAGAGGGATAAAATGGAAGAAGTTAAAATTAATGAATTTATAAAATATTACAAAAATAGTATTGGTTATATTATTATAGTAATGCTGGTGTGTTTAATAGCGGGTTTGATATATTCAATGTATTTTAAAGTGCCTATGTATAGTTCTACTTCTACAATAGTAATAGCTACTGAAGATGGACTTGATGGTCAAACTAGTACAGATATAACTTTAAATCAAAAATTAGTAGATACATATAAAGAAATAATAAAAAGTAGAACTGTAATTGAAGATACTATAGAAAATTTAGAACTAAGTACTAATTACGAAACTTTACATGAATATATATCTGTATCAAGTGTAACTAATACTGAAGTTATTAATATAACTGTTTCACACGAAAACGCTAAGGTTGCTCAGGATATAGTTACGGAAATAACAAAAATATTTTCAAATGAAGTAGAAGATTTATATAAAATAGAAAATATAAAAATATTGGATAAAGCTAGTACAGCAAGTGAACCTTATAATATAAATTTATTAAAAGATTCTGCGATATATTTAGGTATAGGATTTATAATTATGTCATTATTAGTTTTTATTAAATTTTATTTAGATAATTCAATAAAAACTTTAGAACAAATAGAAAATATAACAGGATTTGGTATTCTTGGATCAGTTCCTTCATTAATAGTTAAAGGTGGTAAATATGAATAAAGAATTAGTTGTTATAATAGATCCTAAAGGTCAAGCAAGTGAAGCTATTAAAATGATAAGAACTAACATTGAACATTGTAAGTCAAATAAAAATTCTAAAACACTTCTTATAACATCATCACTTCCTGGAGAAGGTAAAAGCTTTATATCTTCAAATTTAGGAGTAGCTTACGCACAACTTAATAAAAAAGTTATTTTAATTGACTGTGATTTAAGAAAAGGAAGACTTCATACAATTTTTAATATAGATAATTTAAAAGGTTTATCTGATATATTGAAATCTAATGAAGTCGGTAAAGTAGAAGACTTTATTGTTAAAACGGAAACTAAAAATTTAAGTATAATTCCAAGAGGTAAAGTCCCTTTTAATCCATCAGAATTATTAACGTATAAAACGATTGATGTTATGCTTGAAGTGTTAAAAAAAGAATATGATGTAATAATATTAGATGGAACGCCACTTAATGGTCTATCTGATTCAGTAATATTATCTAAGAAAGTGGATATGACAGCTCTTGTAACATCAATTGGAGTTAGTACAACTGAAACATTATCAGTAGCTAAAAAATCCCTTTCTTCAGTAGATGCAAATGTTATTGGAGTTATAGCTAATAGGGTTGTAAAAGATAAATCCTCTTACTATAAATACGAATAATGAAAGATTTACATACACATATATTACCTGGTGTTGATGATGGAAGTTCATCTTTAGAAGTAACATCTAATTTAATAAAAAAACTTACTGAATTAGGATTTACTGATATAGTATTAACTCCGCATTATTATCCAAAGTATAAAATGACTGTTAATAATAAAGGTAAATTAGAAATATTTAATTCATTACAAAAAATGACTAATAATATTAATTTATATTTAGGAAACGAAATAATAATAAGTGATAACATTGTTGAAAAAATAATTGAAGGTGAAATATATCCTATTAATAATACAAAATATTTATTAATAGAATTTCCATTTGATATATTTTTTCCTGTTATAAATGATTATATAGATAAATTATATCAAAATGGATATAAAGTTATATTAGCTCATCCGGAAAGATATATATATTATCAAGAAAATCCTGAATTTATAAAAACATTAATAGATAAAGGTGTATTATTACAATGTAATTATGGTAGTATTATAAATTATTATGGTCCTAAATCTAAAAAATGTTTGAAATATTTTTTGAAAAATAATTATGTAGATGTTTTAAGCTTAGATTTACATTCAGATTATTATATTTTAGATAATTTCAAAAAAATTAAAAAGAAAATAATTAAATTAACTAGTGAAGATAAATTTAAAACACTGACAGATACTAACATAGAAAAAATTATAAATAATGAGAAAGTTTAAAATAAAAACTTTCTTTTTTTATTAATAATAATGTATAATAGAATATGAAAGTTGGTAATAATGAATATAGAATTAATTAAAGAAGTAAGTATATTACTTAATATAAATGCTAAAGATGTGAAAACTGTTTTAGATTTACTTCAAGAAGGAAATACAGTACCATTTATTGCAAGGTATAGAAAAGAAGCTACAAATGGGTTAGATGAAGAACAGATAAGAGAAATAAATTTGCGATATGAATATTGTGTATCCTTAGAAAAGAAAAAAGACGATGTTAAAAGGTTGATTGATGAAAAAGGTTTGTTAACAGAAAAGTTAGTTGAAGAAATAAAAAATGCTACTAAACTAGTGGAACTTGATGATATATATAGACCATTTAAAGAAAAGAAAAAAACAAAAGCAACAGATGCAATTAATAATGGTTTGGAACCTCTTGCTAAAGAAATAATGGCATTTCCTGTTAATGGATCACTTGATGAATTAGCAAAAAAATATTTAACTAAATCAGTTAAAACTATTGAGGATGCTATCATGGGAGCTAAATATATTATAGCAGAGTGGATTAGTGATAATGCTTTTTATCGCAAATATATTAGAGAAAATATATTTAAATTTGGAAACGTTTCTACTAAAAAGAAAAAAGATGCAATTGATGAAAATAAAACTTATGAAATGTATTATGAGTTTAGCGAAAAAATATATTATGCTAAGGCACATAGAATTTTAGCACTTAATAGAGCTGAGAAAGAAAAAATAATTAGTGTATCTTTAGATTTTGATAAAACAAGAATATTAGATTTTTTAGAAAAGAAAATAATAAAAAATGATAAAAGTATAAGTGCTTTAATTGTTAAAGAAGCTATAGCTGATTCATTTAAAAGATTAATATTTCCATCAGTAGAAAGAGAAATAAGAAGTGAGCTTACTGATAATGCGTCACTTAAAGCGATAGAAAATTTTTCAGATAACTTAAAAAATTTACTTATGCAGCCACCAATTAAAGAAAAAGTTGTACTTGGTTTTGATCCAGCGTTTAGAACTGGGTGTAAATTAGCGGTGCTTGATACTAATGGTAAAGTACTAGAAATAGGGGTAATATATCCTCATGAACCAAAAAAAGATTTAGCGGGTAGTGCTAAAAAAATAATAGAACTTGTACATAAGTATAATATTGATATAATTGCAATTGGTAATGGTACAGCATCTAGAGAATCAGAAGAGTTTATTGCTAATTTAATAAATGAAGCTTCTTTAAAGACTGAATTTATTATCGTAAGTGAAGCAGGAGCATCTGTATATTCAGCATCTAAACTTGCAATAGCAGAATTTCCTGATTTTTCAGTAGAACAAAGAAGTGCAGCTTCAATTGGTAGAAGACTTCAAGATCCACTTGCAGAGCTTGTTAAAATAGAACCAGAAGCAATAGGAGTAGGTTTATACCAACATGATGTTCCAAATAAAATGCTTAAAGAATCACTTGATTTTGTAGTATTATCTTCAGTTAACAGTGTAGGGGTAGATGTAAATACGGCATCTGTTAGTTTATTTAAATATGTATCTGGTATAACAAGTAAAATGGCAGAAAAATTAATTACATATAGAGAAAAAGTGAAAAAAATAAAAAGTAGGTTAGAACTAAAAAAAATATTAACACCTAAAGTGTATGAACAAGCCATAGGGTTTTTAAGAATTACTGGTGGAGAAAATTTACTTGATGAAACAGCAATACACCCAGAAAGTTATGATATTGCAATGAAAATATTAAATGATAATAAACTAACTTTAAATATGATAGGCAGTAAAGCTGTAGAAAATATTAATTTTAATAATGCATATGAAATTGATAATTATACTTTTGAAGACATAATAGAATCTTTTAAAAAGCCAAAAAGAGATCCTCGTGATGAATTTGATAAACCGATACTAAAAAGTAATATACTTAAATTAGAAGATTTAAAAATAGGAGAAGAATTACAAGGAACAGTTAGAAATGTAATTGATTTTGGAGCATTTATTGACATTGGTCTTAAAAATGATGGATTAGTTCATATTTCTAAAATAACAAAAGAATTTATAAAACATCCATCAGAAGTATTGTCAATAGGCCAAATAATTACATGCTATGTGGAAAAAATAGATTTAGATAAGAAAAAAGTGTCATTAACAATGATAGGAAAATAGGAGATATGTATATGAATAAAATAAAAACTATTACATTAGTAATAATGCTACTTTTAGTAGTAGGGTGCACCAATAAAGATGATAAAATATTATCGTGTGAAGTATTGCCTAGTGAAGTAAATGGTGATGTTACAAGTAACTTAGAAATTGTATATGATTATACTGGAGAAGAAATGAAATCATTTTCAGTTGAAAATAATGTTTATTTAGGTGAAAATGCCTCAGCAGATGATGAACAACTTCTTAGTGATTGTTCTGAGTATGCAGATATTGATGGAGTAAAATGCTCAGCTAGTTTAGAAAATGGGACATACTTGTATTCTATTAGTTATGATTTAACTAAAGTTTCAGAAGAATTTTTAAAATCAGATGATTTTGTTATAGAAAATTACGAAGACTATAAAAAAAGTTTAACTGATATGAACTATGTTTGTAAATAAATGCTTTTAAAGCATTTTTTTATGTTACAATAAAAAAAAGGAGTATTATGCAAGTAGAAATAATAAGATTAGATGATAATGCAAGAGGTATTGGTTATATAGATGGAAAAATAGTATTTGTACCTAAAACTTTACCAGGTGATATTGTTGAAATAGAAATAACACTTAATAAGAAAAAATATAGCGAAGGAAAAGTTATTAAGTATATTAAAAATAATGAATTTAAAATAGAAAATATATGTCCATATTTTCAAAAATGTGGAGGATGTCAATATTTAAATTTAGAATATGATAAGTCTTTAGAATATAAAATTAA
>CAYJFC010000005.1:0-54657 GCA_964369625.1 uncultured Muribaculaceae bacterium | reverse complement strand
TATCTATAATTATTATCACCAGCGCTATTGACAAGCTCTGGTGTATGTTGTAATAAACCTTGTGCTGCTGTATGATTTTCTATTAAGTAATCACTCGCCGGAGGAATTTCAGGAACTTTTAATCTAAAAGGGCTATTTACTGAACCAGTTCCACTAATTAGTTCAACATCAGCATTTAAATAGAATGTAGGTCTAACATTAGATTGATACTCTGCTAAACTATGTCCAACATCGCCAATGTTACTAATTTGAAAATGATGGGATGGATATGCAGGTTCTTTTGTAATAGTCCACTCATTTATTCCTGTATACATCCAGTTATTTTCTTTTGTAGTTTGAGCGTTATAATCTTCTAACTGAGTTATCCAAGCTGAAGAATATGCAGCAAATCCATAATCACTTGCATTTATTAATCCAATATTTAATATTGAAGGAGAAGATGCTTCCAATATATCTTCTCTATAAAATTCATAAGCTGTTTCATTATCGTAATATATTCCTTCCATTGGATTTTCTGTCATATTACCACCATGATACCACTCTGACTGGCTAATTAATCCTTGATAATTTGATGCTATTGAATTATAAAAATCTGTATTTAAGTAATCTTTAATAGATGAATTTGCAAAATTATTAGTAGATGCATATTCATCAAAAGCTAACATTCCAATACTCGTATTTTTTATTAATTTTACTTTTCCATCATATATTCCAATGATTCTATATAAATTATCTTCAGGGCACACCTCTTCATCAGAACCAAAACATACATAATTTTTATTAACTACATCATTAGATCCAGAATATCTATAATTGTTATCCTGCGCTCCATTTGTAAGTGAAGATGTATGCTGAAATAGTCCTTGTGCTGACCCATGTGTATCTAATAAAAAATCAGATAATGCAAGTGAATACTCAGTAACTTCGCTTATGCTCGCTTCAATTTGTGCCCTTAAAGTTTTCCCTTGATTAGCATTTTGAGCAAAATCATGAGCTATTAAAGTAACTTGAAATTGCCAGTTTTGTGATACCGGAGTATTATAGTCTGGTGAAGTAATTGAGTAATTTTCAGCAATTGTTATAACACCAGTTTTAGTAGTAATATCAAAGCCAGATACTCCTTTTTGAGTTGTATAAGTAAGACCTGGTAAACTAGTTACTATATTACCTAATGGATCAGTAACTGTTAATAAAAGCTCCGGAGTAAAGCCATCTGAATATTCATAATCATTTACTCCTATATTAAAATATACATTATAACTTGGACTATAATCTGTATCACTTTTATTCGCTCTAGCTGTTGCAACTAAATTAGTTTGACCATAAATATTTGAGTCCCCAATACCAAAATTATCAGGATTAGCTACTAGAGATATATCAGCGCCTTCATCAAATGTTAGAGTTTCCTTACCAGACCCCTCTATAATAAGCTCTGTATCAGCAGAACCTGTTATTATCGGAGCAAGATATGCAAAGGATAATAAAAAAGTTAGTAAAATTATTAATGATAAAATTATAATTAAAACTATTTTTTTAGATTTATTCAATTTTTTAAATTTATTTAGCATAATATAATCACCTATTCTATAAAGATTATAATATATTTTTTATACTTTTACAACTTGTATTTGTTTTCTAATACACTTTTTTCACTATTCCATTTTTTATTATGCCAAAAGTAAAATAACTTATTAATTTGTAAATCTTCTAATGTTTTATTTTTAGTATTTATTATTTTTTTA
This sequence comes from uncultured Muribaculaceae bacterium, assembly GCA_964369625.1. Classification (GTDB taxonomy): domain Bacteria; phylum Bacillota_I; class Bacilli_A; order RF39; family UBA660; genus CAKOSP01. The sequence goes on along the minus strand of CAYJFC010000005.1, from coordinate 52,915 downwards.
TAATCATAATTATTTAAGTATCTTTCCAATAAAAATTTATTATATATAGCTTTTTTATCCCTATAATATTTAACTATTTTAAATAATAAAAACGAAATAATCATTAAATTATTTAATGCATAATTAATATTTAAAACAAAAAATAATAATAAAGATATAATAGATACTATATAACTTAAAATATAACTTTTTTGAAATGAAAATAATTTATTAAATAATATATTAACTATATTATAACCATCTAAGGGATATATAGGAAGTAAATTAAATAGTAATATAAGTTTGTTATATTCATTAAATAAATTATATGTATGATTCCCAATATAACCTATATTATAAAACAAAGTTACAATATAAAATAAAATTATTTGAAATATAAATCCAAAAATTGCTAGAAAAAAGTCTTTTAATAAATCAGAATTTAAATCTTTAGAAATTTTAGTAATTCCCCCGAATGGATAAAGCATAATTTCTTTTACTTTATATTTGTTTATTTTAGCAATAAAAAAATGTCCTAGTTCATGAACTAAGACTATTAAAAAAATAATTAGTGCATTTTTTATATATCCACATAAAAAATTAAGAATTAAAAAATAATATGTTAAGTAATTAATTTTTATAATCTTCATATTTAATTGTTTCTTCACCTTTTTTTATAAGAATATAAACATTTTCATCAATACTTTGACCAAGAGTAGTTCCTTTTTCAATATAATCATATACATTTACATTTATATCAGTTACATTGCCATACCAAATATCATATCCATCATTACCTTGAACTATCACTGTATTACCATAATTATCTTTTTCACCAATAAAAACTACTATTCCACCAATTAAAGAGGATATTACTGTTTGTGATTGTAATGTTAGTTTTTCTCCTTCGTGATAATCAGTAATTTCTTTATAATTTAAATCCTGCGAAAAAACCATTTCTGCATTAGTAACCGAAGGCAATACTTCTCCAAAATATTTTTCGTATATATTATTTATTTTTGTAAATGACAAACTATTAGTTAAAAATATATTTTTAAAATTCTCTTTATTTTCATCACTTATTTTTGTGTATATTAAACACGAAAACAAAAATATAACACTTAATAAAAATAAAGTTACATTTTTTTTAATCTTTTTATTATTTTTGGGTTTACTTTTTTTATTTTTACATCTATTTACTATATTTTCTAGTTCTTCCATATTTTATCATCCCATTTAACTTTATGTTTTGAGCACTTAAAATATAACTAACTAAATAATATATTAAATTAATCATAATAATTTCTAAATAATTTACTTTATTAAAAATAAAAGATATTGCTATCAAAAACAAAATTAAGTTAATACTGCTTTTAAGTAGTATACTTAATTTATTAATTATTTTTATATTTATTATATATAACAAAATTATAATGCTTGTTAAAATAAAATATGTGCTAAATATAAATAAGTCTAAAAATAGTGCATATAAAATATTATTAAGTAAACTAGTTTTATTTATATTTAGTAAAAAGAGATATGAATTTATATTTAAATAAGTATTTATTACCATATCCAAAATTATATAATGCATTATTTAACTCCTTTTAAAACTGCTACATATGATAAATCATTAATATTAGCAAATGGAGTTATAATGTATTCTATATTTTTAGAATCCGTATTTTCTTTTTCAATAACTCCCACCGGTATGTTTTCATACACACTTGCAAGTCCTGAAGTATATACTATATCTCCTTTTTTTAATTTATTTGTAGAAGTTAATGAGGAAACAATTAATTTATCATTATCATAAGTTAAAAGTCCATACATATCATTTACTTTAATACTAATTTTAGTATTTTTATTTGTTAAAAGCATAACCTTACTAGTAGAATCTGTTAATGATGTTATTATTCCTATTAAACCAAATTCATCTACCACAGCCATATTTTTACTTAAATTATAATTTTTGCCTTTGTAAATAGTTATTTCTTTTTTAAAATCATAGATATCTCTATAAAGCACTCTAGTATATAAATAATCAAAATTTAAATTATATTCATTAGAGTTATCAATTTTACAATAATCTTTATATATAATATCTGGATAAAACCATGAGTTATCTAAAAATAAATAAACTTTATCTTTCAAAAAATAAAGTGATATAAATAATATTATAACAATAATGTATAACCATTTTTTTCTCATAATTATATTATGTAATTTTATTTTAAGATAATACAAAATTTTCTAAAAGTATTTGATTAGTTTTAAATACAACTTCCATGCTAGTACTTTGCAGCATTAAATTTTCATATGACAACACTTCTTCATATTCATAATTATCTAGTAAATAATCTTTAATTATATAATTTATATTATTTTCTTTATAATACTTTTCTATTTTAGAAATTAGTTCACTACTTTTTGTAATTGCCCCATATACTTTGTATAAATCATCTTCTTTACACACTATAGCAGAAGGAAGACTTTCTTTTAAAGTATTTGCATTTTCTTCATTTTCAAATATACCTAGCTGAAAAATAAATATTTTATTTATCTCTTTTGATACAGTGTTTGTTATTTCTTCGCTAAAATTACTAAATATATAAACTGAAAAAAACACTCCTAAAGATAAAGCTGCAACTACTGTTATAATATATTTTTTCATATAATCACCTTTATTATTTTTACCATAATATTTTTGTAAAATTTGTCGAATTGTAGTACAAAAACTAATTGTTATTTGAATATATTTGTAGTATAATATTTATAAGAATAGGAAGGTTTATTTAACTATGTTTAAAGATTTTGATTATGACAATATGCCTATAGTAGATATAGTTAATCAAATGATAGAAGATGCTATAAAAAAAGAAGCATCTGATATTCATTTTGATCCAACCTCCGATATGCTAAATGTAAGAGTACGTATTGATGGAGAACTTCACGATTACGCTAAAGTTCCTGCAAGTGTTAAAAAGAATTTAGTTACTAGAATAAAAATAATTGCTGGTATGAATATTACTGAAACTAGAATGCCTCAAGATGGCGCTATAAAAAAACTAGGGTTAGAACTTGATGTTGATTTAAGGGTATCTTCCCTTCCTATAGTAGATGGAGAAAAAATTGTTATAAGAATACTTAATTATAATAATAATTCTACAAAGTTAGAACAACTAAATTTTAGTGCAAGTAACTTAGAAAAGGTAAGAAAACTCAATTCATCACCAAGTGGTATTATTTTAATATCAGGTGCTACAGGTACTGGTAAAAGTACCACTGTATATTCAATGCTAAGTGAACTTAATACTAAAGAAACTAATATAATAACTGTTGAAGACCCAGTTGAAATGAAAATAGATGGAATTAATCAAGTTCAGGTTATGAGTGAAATTGGACTTAACTTTGCTTCTGCTTTAAGAAGTATACTAAGGCAAGATCCCGATGTAATAATGATTGGTGAAATACGTGATGATGAAACTGCAAGAATTGCAGTTAGAGCATCCATAACGGGGCATTTAGTATTGTCTACAATACATACCAATAATTCACTTAATACAATTGAAAGATTACTAGATATGGAAATAGAGCGTTATTTACTTGGCTCTGCTTTATCTGGAATTATAGCTCAAAGGCTTGTTAGAAAATTATGTCCTAAATGTAGAAAATCACGCGAAACTACTGACTATGAAAAAAACTTATATAAAACTATTTTTAATAAAGATATAGAAAATATATATGAACCTACCGGGTGTGATGAATGCTTAGATGGTTATAAAGGCAGAGTTGCTATTCATGAAGTACTTACAATTAATCAAGATATAAAGGATGCTATTGCAGGCAATATGAATAAACGTAGACTTAGAAAATTAGTATATGACACTAACAACATGACTACACTTTTAGAAGATGGTCTTTTAAAGGTATTAGATGGTTATACAACATTAGACGAAATAACTAAAGTAATAGATATTGAAGAAGATTTAAAAGATCAAGAAGATAAAATCAAAAATGCTTTTTTAGGAAAAAAAGAAATAACTTTTGATGATATAGAAACATTATAAAAGGAAAGAGCTTAACCTCTTTCCTTTTATCTTTCTAAAGTTTTAGTTACAACATTTTGTAAATCAGTAACACTAAATGGTTTATTTAGCATATCTACTATAGGATAAGTAAACGCCTTAGCTATTGTTGCTTCGCTTTCGTCTCCAGATATGATCGATACTTTAATATTTTTAAATATATTTTCTGCTTTCATATATTCTAAAATATCAAATCCATTTACATCAGGCATATTTAAATCTAATAATAATATATCTATGCCTTCTTTATTGTTTTCTATGTAATCTTTAACTTCTTTTCCTGAATTAAAAACTATTACATTATATTTTTCATTTAAAGTTTTATTTATTAAATTGGTTATTAAAGGAGAATCATCTACTACTAAAATCGTACCTTTAGATGAAAGTCCACCAGATATTACAGCATCAGGCTCCTCAGTCAAATATTTTTTAACTATATCAGTCATATTATTAACTGCAGATATTAATTCATCGTAATTATCGACAATTAATTTTTGGTCGCCTTCTTTGCCAGCCATTTCATGTTTTAGAGCTATTGCAGCTACAGATTCAAATCCTAAATATCTTGCATCACTTTTAACAGAATGCGCAAATATTGCATAATTTTGTAAATCTCCTGCTGCTTTACTTGTTTTAAGTCTTTCAAGCTTAACGTCAATACCATCAATATAATCATTCATTGTTTCGTTATACATTGTTATATCACCAAACAACTCTACTGAAGCATCAACATTAACTCCTTGCTCTTTTAAAAATTTAATATCTTTCATAAAAACCCTACCTTACTTAATTTTTTATATACTCTTCTTTAATTACTTCTAGTATTTGAAGCATTTCCTTAACTATACAAGAGTTTATATCATTATCATTAATGCTATTAAGTAAAATATTTTCTACGTTTGAAATTGGAATATATTTTATTTTATATTCCCCTTCTTTTTCATAATCATCATAGTTTGTTTCTCTTAGATTATGTTTTTTATCACTTTTTATTAGATAATAAAAAATATTGTTTTTTCTAACTTTCCCTGAATCACGATAATTACTAGTAATATGCTCGATTAAAGCGAACTTATCAGATACTTCATCCTCATGATAATCAATACCTAACTCTTCTTTTAGTTCACGAAATAAAGCAACTTTGTCTTTTTCTTTATATTCTACATGCCCACCTGGAAATTGATATGTTTTATGTGATAGTCCTAGCATAATTTCATTATTAGAATTAATTATAACAGCTTTAACTCTAGTAACTATTTCATCAATATCTTTTTCCTCAATATTATCTAAGTTGTATAAAAATTTTTTCATTACTTTACTCCTTAATTATAGAATAACATAAATAAAATAAAATTACTATATAATTATACTTTAATTTTACACTTAAATTTTTTTGTAAAAATCATGTCTAATTAATAGCATTAAGTTTTATTTTTTGATACAATTAAATAGAGCCTATAATGACTCTCAAGGTAGGGAGAAGTTATATATGTCAAAATTTATTTTTATAACTGGAGGTGTTTGCTCTGGTTTAGGAAAAGGAATAACTGCAAGTTCAATTGCATTATTACTTAAAGCTAAAGGGTATAAGGTTTTTATGCAAAAATTTGATCCTTATATGAATGTTGATCCTGGAACAATGAGTCCAATACAGCATGGTGAAGTTTTTGTTACCGCTGATGGATCTGAAACAGACCTTGATTTAGGTCACTATGAAAGATTTATAGATGAAGAACTTAATTATACATCCAACGTAACAAATGGAAAAATATACTCATCTGTAATTGAAAAAGAAAGACGTGGAGATTACCTAGGTGCAACAATTCAAATAATACCCCATATTTCTAATGAAATAAAAAATAAAATTTATGAAGCTGCTGCAACTAGTGAAGCAGATATAGTATTAACTGAAATTGGTGGTACCGTAGGAGATATTGAGTCATCTGTAATGCTTGAAAGTTTAAGACAATTTAAAATGGAACAAAAAGAGGAAAATGTATTATTTGTACACACTACTCTTATTCCATATTTATATGGTTCTAATGAACTTAAAACAAAACCAACTCAAAACAGTATAATTGATTTAAGAAAATTAGGAATACAACCTGATATACTAGTAACTAGATCTAATATGCCTATAGGTGACCATATAAAAGATAAACTATCTTTATTTGGAAGTATTCCGACATCTAATATTATAGAGGCAGTTGATGTAACTAATATATATCAAATACCAATTAATTTTCATGAACAAAAAATTGAAGATATTATCTTAAAACAATTTAATTTAAAAAATAGTAAAAGTGATATTAAATATTGGGAAGATTTAGTAAATACTGTTGATTCCTTAGAAAGTGAAGTTAATATAGCTATAGTTGGAAAATATGTTTCACTTGAAGATGCGTACCTTTCAGTTAAAGAATCGCTTAAACATGCCGGTTATAAATTTAATACCAAAATAAATATTAAATGGGTGGATTCTGAAAACCTTGAAAAAGATAAAGTTAATTTGGATAATATTTTTAAAGATATAAAAGGTATTTTAGTTCCAGGAGGTTTCGGCACTCGCGGTATTGAAGGAAAAATAAAAGCTGCTGAATACGCTAGAAAAAATAATATACCCTACTTTGGAATTTGTTTAGGTATGCAAATAGCTGTTATCGAATTTGCTCGTAATGTATGTAAAATAGATGGAGCTACATCTACTGAATTTAATGACGGATGTGAAAATCCTATAATAGATTTAATGGCTGATCAAAAATCTATTAGTAATATGGGTGGCACTTTAAGATTAGGAAATTATGACTGTCATATAAGTAAAAATACTAATACATTTAAAGCTTATGGCCAAGAACATATTTTAGAAAGACACAGACACCGTTATGAATTTAATAATAAATATAAAGAAATATTAGAAAATAAAGGATTAGTTTTTTCTGGAATTAATGACAAAGCTAATTTAGTAGAAATAGTAGAACTTCCAGAACATAAACATTACATCGCTTGTCAATTTCATCCTGAGTTTAAAAGTAGACCTACTAAACCTCATCCACTTTTTGTATCTTTTATTAAAGCTAGTATTGATAACAAATAAAAAAAGAAACAATTAATTTTGTTTCTTTTTAAATACAAATATTTTAGAAAAAATATAATTTAGAACCGTTACTACTACTTGAACAACTAATTTTGCAATTTTATCATTTGATCTTAATACAGTTACTAATATAAACATAATAAACATATCTATAATTAAAGTAATTATTCTAGATCCTACAAAAGAAGTAATTTCTTTTAAATATTTTTTTTCTTTACTCTTAAATACTATTTTTCTATTTGTTATATATGCAAACGTAACTGCACATATCCAAGATATAATATTAGCTATTTGTAATTCAAATGCATTATTTGGATTTAAAAATGTTAAAACACATATATAATATGATGCTAAACTTACAACAGTACTTAAAACCCCTACTATTAAATAATTAACTATTTCTTCATATTTTTTGTAATAGGACAGTAATTTTTTCATCTTTTTCCTAGCATATTAAGATATAACTCAAATAATTGACGATGTTTTTTGGCAATAACTTGTAAAATTATTCCCGTAATAAATAATAATAATGATATAACCGCTAATATTGAAGCAACTATTAATGATGGAAATCTTGGAACTAAACCAGTATCGAAAAATTCTAATAAAACAGGTAATCCTAAGATTAATCCAACTATTAAGAATAATGATGCTAAAATATTAAAGAAAGCTTTTGGTTTATATTCTTTAAATAACGTACCTATTGTTTTAATAACTTTTATACCGTCTGAATAAGTATTAAGTTTTGATTCACTACCATCTGGTCTATCTTTATAATCTACTGGAACTTCCACTAGTTTAAAATTTTTATCAACTGCATGAATAGTCATTTCAGTCTCTATTTCAAAACCTTTAGATAATACTGGAAAAGATTTAACAAATTCATAACTAAATGCTCTATAACCAGTCATTATATCCTTAACATTGTTTTTAAATAATTTATTTATTAAAAATCTTACTGTTTTATTACCAACATTATGAAATGGTCTTTTGTTTTCTGTAAAATATGTTGAAGATAATCTATCTCCTATTACCATATCTGCTTTTCCTTCTAAAATTAAATCACACATCTCTTTTGCATGTTGGGATGGATATGTATCATCTCCATCGATCATAATGTAGCAATCAGCATCAATTTGTCTAAACATACTTCTTATTACATTTCCCTTACCTTGTTTATATTCATAACGTACTATAGCACCAGCTTTTTCCGCTATTTTTGCTGTATTATCTGATGAATTGTTATCATAAACATATATATCCGCTTCAGGTAATGCCTTTTTGTAGTCTTCTACTACTTTTTTGATTGTTACTTCCTCGTTGTAACAAGGAATTAAAACTGCTATTTTTTTACTCATAACTCTACCTCATTTTCTATATATTTAGTATAACATACTTAAATTTAAAATCAAACAATAAATGTCATCATCATATAAAAATAAGTAATCATATTAATTGACACTGCTGTTAATATCAAATTTTTAGAATCAAATTTTAATTTTTTCTTTAGATTAATTACCATAAATGGTATTAAAAATATTACTGGTAAAAAATATCTGCCTTGGATTCCTATAATTAGAGGATCTCCAACAGAAAAATACTGTGCAGTACACTGTACATATATAGCTGATGATATCAACCCTATTATTAGTAAAGATATACACCAAATTAATATATTAAATGATCTTTTTGTTTTATTGTTATCTGTAGATATAAATAAACTTAAAATTACTAAAGCAATATATCCAAAAGACACTATTGCCGGTATAGCAAGTTGTGAATGATACATTGTGCGCCCTACAAATAAACTTTCAATGTAATTAACAATATTAATGGACATCGTACGTATAAATATAAATATATATTCTATAAAATTACTAAAAACAAAATTCATTTGATGTTCAGTCATTGTATATTCAATTTCAAAAACACCTTGTGTTGCACTACTCCATAATAATGCTCCTACTAGAGATAATATAATTGTAAATACTACAAAGATATTTTTACTCTTTAAATTATTATTAAATTTATCTTTTGGTATTAAAAACAGTAGTGCTATGATAGGAAAATATACTACTTTACATAGAGATATTACTATCGCACTTATAAATAATAATATTTTATCCTTTACTGAAATGATATCTTTTTGAAATATATTTTTAAATATCATTGCTAAAAAGAATAAAAATATTATATTAGTAAAAGCATCCGCTGAAAGCGTTGTAGCTGTTTGAAGCATATTTGGTGATATTAATATCAAAAAGAAAAATATTTTAGCTTTAGGCATTATTTTTAAAGTGAAATACCCTATTATAAGAAATATAATTAAATTAGTAAGTCTTCCCAGCATACCAATGTAATAAGGAGCTAAATCTAACACTTTACCAATAGCTACTCCAACTGTATGTGGTGTATAAGATACTGGAGAGTATAAAGCTGTATTATGATAAGAATTTGTCCATAGATTACCATACTCTTCTGTATTGTTTTTATCCAATTCAATATCTATCATATCTATTATATTAAGATAATTAATTTTAGTATTATGCTCACCTCCTACAATAAATGTTTCATGAAGTGATCCTGGCATATTACTACCTATAAATTCATCAGTTGGTGTTACAAATTTTAAATCTGTAATTTCATATATTCTATAAAAATGATTATGTTCATCACTACCTGTAAACATCGGGGATAAAACCAAAAAGAAAATACCTAAAATTATTCCTAATTTCAAAAATATTTTATGTATATTATTTTCTATATTTTCGTTTGTTTTGTATAATTTTTTTTTATAAAATATAAATATTATAAATAATAATAACGATACACAAAAATATGCTATATAATATTTTGTGCCAATTAATCCTAATGAATTAAAATAATTTTTAATATTAAAAAAATTTAAAAAGCAAAAAAGAATTAATATTCCTAATATACTTAAAAATAAATAATTCTTTTTTATATAATTTATAATATTTTTCATATTACTTCTCCTTATTAAATGGCATAGCTATTAAAAGTGGTAATGCACAAAAAACACAATAAACATATCTGAATTCACCAAATACTGGAGATGCAACCATCATAGTTATCCATATTCCAACTGTTGGTAAATAAATTATACAAGAATCCCAACCGTTTCTTTTTATTGAAGTATAGATCATCAATGCTATTATCCAAAAACATAATCCAATACTCCATGTTATATTAATTATTGGAGTCATTCTATTTTCTATATCCAGTAAAACTGTTTTAGCTTCTTCTGATAATTTTGAATCCATATAAATTCCCAATTCATTTTCCCAAACAATGTTAGATACTGACCAATAAACAATATTTGGATACCAATAACCTAGTGTACTATTAGCATAAGCTTCTAGCGCAATACCAGGATGTTTAACAACAAGTGATGCCCATAACTGTGCATATTCAAATTTATTTTCATCAAATACTTCTGCATTATATGCATCATTAAATTTTATTCCATCAGATACCCTCGGATTATATCCTACAGCCATAATTTCTACTGGAATTAATTTATTTAATAAATCTAATTCTTCATCTGTAAAATCGACATTTTTATATGCCATTCTACCTATTTGTTGAAGTGGCATTCCTATATACTCAGCTGAACCACTTTTGCTAATATTAAGTGCATTAAATACCGGAATTTTTATTATATAAAATATTGCAAATATAATAACACACATAGGAATAATTTTTTTGTAATGTTTTCTTAATATAATACATAATAGTACAGCTACTACCATAAACATATATACTGCATTATTTCTAAAAAACAGACATAGTATTGCTACTAAACCATATAAAATCAAAGATTTTATAGTAATATTATCTTTTTTATAATTTTCATATAAGATAACATTTTGCATTGTAAATAGCACGAAAACACCTGCAAATAAAACATCCTTCCACATTGTTATACTATAATATCCATGCATAGGTGCCAGCATAAAGAATGTTAAAGTTAAAATCAAAGTCAATAAACTAGCTTTTCTATTTTTCAAAAACACTATAACAGAACTAAATATAGCTGACATTATAACCATTTGCATTACTGCTGTAAGCGCTATTCCAGCATTTGCTGTTCCAAACAATATTTTACCTAGAGTATATGGTCCACTCATAAATAAAACATGTAATATCGGGTGATGATCACTTAGAGAAACAAATCCATTTTCTATTTGTGTTATTTCACCAATTGAATCTGGTGATATAGTTCCCGGATAAAATCCTAAAAAATATGGTAACCATCCTAATAAAATTAATAAAAAACAAAATATAAATATTTGATAATTAGCAAATTTTATTTTATTATGCTTAGTTTTAAAATCAATTAGTTTAGGAATAATAGTAATCAATATAATATACACTAGTGATACATATCCTAGATATTTCATTAAACTTCTAAATGTAAAAAGTTCTCCCCACACACTATATTGCAGATCTTGAAATCTATATACAATCATTCCAAATAGTAATAGAAATCCAAATATTAATGACATTATAGATGCAGATTTAATATACTTTTTATCAAATAAATCTATTTTATTAATGAATAAAATTAATATTAAATATATAGACCACGATGTAAAATCAAATGGAGCTAATATATCAGTTTTAAGCATCATTATATAAATAAAGGAAGCTAATATTATAGATAAAATTTTTTGATTTTGTAAGATATTCAGACTATAATTTATTATTTTTTTCATTTTTCACCTTTTTAAATTGTTTATCAAAAAATTCTTTAAACTGATTAGATATTTTTACCCAAGTCCAATTTTTTATTTGCACTTTATTCTCATTTCTTAATCCATCAATATTTTCAATGTTATCAATAAATTTAATAATATTTTCTTTTAAACAATCTTTAGTTCTTTCTTTTAATATATATTCTTTTTGAAGAGGGCCAAAAACTTCTGGAACTATTCCTACATCTGTAGTAATAACCGGAATACCACATGCCATAGATTCAAGAACAGGATTTGGCGTACCTTCAATTTTAGATGTACAAATATACAAATCTATATTTGAATAGTAATTATTCATTTCATTATGGGGTATAAATCTTTCCTGTTTATCTGCTAAATATAATTTAAGTTTATATCCTTTTTTTTGAAGTTCTTTAACTGCTGGTTTTAGTAGTGTTGATACTCCTTTAAAATCCTCTTTACCAGATTCCCATGCGCTATTTCCTACCCAACCTATAACAATTTCTCTATTTTTTATATTGCTAAATCTATCTTCATTTTTAGGAAAAAATTTATTGATATCCACCCCATCAGTTATCACTGTAGTAGGCTGCTTACTAATTTCTAAATTGGAATAAATATTAAATAACCTTTGGGATGAAACATAATAGCTATCACATCTAGTTATTATTTCTTTAGTTATAGATAAATCTTCTTCCGTATCTAAAAATAAATGGTCATACACAGCTGTTGTAATTATTTTATTATCCATGTATTCTTTTTTAAACTCTTTAAATGATTTTCCATAATTATTTAATAATTCAACATTACTATATTTATCTACATCATATAACTTACCTCTCCAAAATATATGAACTAAATCATAATTTTTAGTATATATTAAAACTTTGGGTAAACAATCTTCTACGTATGAAGTTGGTATTATATCAATATCAAAATATTTATTTAAATTCATTTTAACGTTTTTTGCTATATTTGCATATGCCCAATTATCTACGTCGACTATTAAAGCTATTTTTTTCATTTTTTAAATACCCTCATCATCTTTCTTAATTTTTCAAGAATTTTATATCCTTTACTATTTAATATTAGATATAAATGGTGTTCTGATTCATTCAATTTTTTTTGAAGATCTTTTATTTGATTAATTAATACTTCTCTTTCAGCATCATTTATTTCTTTTATTAATTTAATTTTAGAATATTCATATTCACATTCCAATATTCTATTAATATTTTTTTCTTCTTTTTTTAATGCAATATTTTCAAAATTATTACTAGGATTAACAAAATATTTTTCATATAATTTTATATTATCATCACTTTTGTTTGAGTTGCTATTACTATCTTTTATAAACTTTTTAACTTTTTTTATTAAATCATTTCTAACATCTAAATGATTATCCTTATTTTTGATAAAAATATTTTGTAGTTTTAAAAATTCTTCTTTACTATAATAATTTAAATATTTAGTAAATTCTCCTAACCTGTTTTTAATATCATCCACTTTATTATCATATAATAAAATTACTGGAACTCCAATAGCTAGACATGGAAGAGCTGCATGAAGTCTAGTAGTTATTACTACTTTAGAAGATTGATAATTTTTAAGTCTATCTTCTACATTTTTTATTTTTTCTTCCCAAGAAATATTTGCATGAGATTCTCTATGTAGTGAATGAGTAAATTCTATAATATTATTATCAAACTTATTCATAATGTGTTTTTTCACATCATCTTCTACATCAATTAAACATATATTATTTGTTTGTTTAACATTTTTCATTTTTTCTATTGTTAACGTCAAACATCCAGAAAAATAATTTTGAACATTATTTTCATCAAAATATTTTTTTACCAAACCATCTCTTAATCCTATAGGTTCGTATTTTTTGATATTATCAAAAAAATATTCACTTAAATATAAAGGTTTATTTTTCTCTAAATTATTTGTGAAATGACACGAAATGTAAAGAGGATTTATAAACGGTGAATGCGGAAGAGAATATTTATTATGATTATACCACCCATTCATAATTGTAGAGACTAGTTCATTTTTATTTGGCACAAATTTATTTAATTTTTCTCTATCTATAATATAATCTACTTTAGGCAAGAATTTATAAGCAGCATAACTTTGTATATCATCTCCCAAGTTTTGGGTTTCGTTATATAAAAGCAAACCATACTTCATTATTTTACCTCCATAAATTTATCTATACTTTTTTGAGCGCTTTTGACATATTCTTTTTTCCACTCATTATACAATTTTATAATCAAATCTTTATTTTTTAATACCAGTTCTATTTTATTCTTAATTTCTATTATATTATCTGGTGCATTTACTATTAGATACTCTTCTAGTTTACTTCCCTCCCAGTAATGGTGGTTATTACTTGTAATACAAGGCACACCCATTTCAAAACTTTCAAGCGGCAAAAGTGGTGCACATTCTACAAAAGTAGTGTACACATTAATATCATTAGTACTTATTCTTTCTAGCAATTCATTACGAGGAAGAGGTACTGAAACCCCATTTACATTAGCATCTATTAATGCACAAAATTCTCTAGTTTTGTTCGTAAGCGGTATACAATCTATTTGATGATTTTTTATTAAACTAGCTGCTGACAATTGGTTATAAAAATTTTTAACCCATCTATCTCCTGAAGCATATAATCCTATTTTTACATTTTTTGTTTTTGCAATACTTTTAACGTCACTTTTATATTCGTCAATATTTATCATATTCATAACAAATTCAACGTTATAATTTTTTGCTTTATAAAATTCATACATACTTTTTTTTACGAACCCTATTGAATTAATGGTTTTACTTTTGCTTAAATGCAAAATACTTTTTAACACTTTCCAATCGTATTCTTCAATATTCATAGCGTTGCTTCCATGCCACAATATTTTTATAATTATTTTTTTATCTATTGATCTAATTTGTTTTATTAAATTAATCCAAGTTAAATCTACAGGACTAAAAACCAACATTTTAGGTTTTTTTTCTAATATAAAATCTGCTATTTTTTTTATTAACATATCATCGTGATACGAATTTAACCCCACTGTATTTTTAAATATTTCTTTAGTTGAATGTTTAGTACCAATCCATTCATTATTATAAAAAGCAATAATTTCTTTAGTTCTTATATTTTCCAATTGAATAGCCACATCACTCAAATTGTTTTCGACATATATTTGTTTTCTTTTTTTATTACGATGAATTACTAATGGGAACAATATTAATTTAAGCATTCTTTTAATACTTCTTTTAAAAAATCTTAGAAAATCAATAACCTTTTGACCATTTTTTTGACCAAAAATTCTAAATATTCTTATTTCCCTTTTTTCTGCTTTAGGCACCCAACTTGCATCATAATAATGAATCATACATGATTTTTCTGTGAATTTATTATTTTGTCTATTATACGATAATGGGTAAAAATACTCTCTTGGATAAATAACAATACCTTTATCCAATTTTTGTATATCATCAACAAGTTCAACAAAACCTATTTTTCCTAAGATATTACTTATTAAAACTGGAATAGCATACTCAAATACATCATCAACATTAAATGATTTTATATTTTTATAATATGAAATCATTTCCTCTGACAAATAACTATTTTTATACTTTTCAAACCATACACCTACTGCTACTTTGCCAGAATCTTCAACACCTAAAAATGTTTCATCATTTAAAATATGAGTAATATCATTTGTTATTTCCATATCTACATCAAAGTAAATACCACCCATTTCGTTAAGTGCTTTAGCTCTTACGAAATCTGCTACAAAAGCCCATTTTTTATTTTCATATGCCCCTTTAATAAATTCACATTCTTTTAAATCGACATTTTCTTCTGACCACTTTACTATTTCATAATCAGGTAAATATTTTTTCCAACTTTTAATGCATTTTTTTGCAAGTTTTGGAAGCGGTTTATCACCAAACCAACAATAGTGTATATATTTTTTCATTTTAATTCTCCACCTGCTCTTTATAATAAATATCACATATTTCTTTAGCTTCGCCCATCATTTTGATTTTTCCATGTTCAAGCCAAATAACTTTATCACATAAATCTTTAATAGATTCCAATGAATGCGATACATAAAGTACGGTTGTCCCGCCTTTAATCATCTTCATCATTTTCTTTTTACTCTTATCTTGGAATTTCAAATCTCCTACCGATAAAATTTCATCTACTATTAAAATTTCAGGTTCTACAATTGTAGCTATCGAAAAAGCTAATTTAGCTGTCATACCTGAAGAAAAATTTTTAATTGGTACATCTAAAAATTCTTCAAGTTCTGCAAAATCAACTATTTCATCAAACTTATCTTCTAAAAATTTCTTAGAATATCCTAACACTGCACCATTTAAGAAAATGTTTTCTCTAGCAGTTAATTCAGCATCAAACCCTGCACCAAGTTCTATCATTGGAGATATTACCCCATTAACTTGAACTTTGCCGTAAGTAGGTTTCATAACTCCAGAAATTATTTTAAGAAGAGTACTTTTTCCTGCACCATTTCTTCCAATTAATCCAACTACTTCTCCTTTAGGGATTTCAAAAGTAATATCTCCAAGTGCCCAAAATTCATTTTCTTCCTTACTTTTTTTCTTTTTCTTAAAAAAATTTATAAAAGCCTCTTTAACTGAAAAACTTTTTTCAATTCCTAAATTAAATTTAATACATACTCTTTGTAATTTAATCATTTTCATCCTCCTTAAATATAATTTATAAATTTGTCTTGATTTTTCTTAAAGACAAATGCTCCAACAATAAGTGCTATAACTGCATATCCTAAACAAAATAACCAATTACTTAGCGATGGGATTTCACCATATAAAATAATTGTTCTAGTAAATTCTATAAATTGATATAAAGGATTAAATTCTATTAATTTTTGTGCATAAGAAGGAAGCATGTTTATATCATAAAAAATAGGAGTGAAATATTGCCATATTAATACTATTATTCCATATATATAAAATATATCTCTTAAAAATACTGAAACAGAAGATAAAAACATACCTAACCCAACAGTAAATACTAGCATACAAATCCATGCGAAAGGCAAAAATAAGTAATATATATTTATGAAACATTTTGTATCACCTTCACCAGTTACTAATATTATTATTAAAAGTGGAATTAATGTTAGCAAAAAATTTATACCCACAAATAAGCACTTTGATAGTGGAAATATATATTTTGGAATATATACTTTAGTCATTAACGAAAAATTAGTAACAATAGATGTCATCGCTGATTGTGAAGCTTCAGAAAAGTAGTTAAACATTATAAGTCCCGTTAAAAGATAAACCAAATAATTTACTCCTTCTACTTCGAACCTAAACATTTGTGAAAAAACTATCGCCATAACTGCCATCATCAAAAGAGGATATAATAGCGACCAAACTATTCCTAACACTGATCTTTTATACTTAACTTTAAAGTCTCTCATTATCATTTGAAACATTAAAAATTTATATTTATTAAAATTGTGATATATATTTTTAAAAAAAGTCATTTTGCAATTCTCCTTTATTTCTCTACTAATTATAACATAGTTATAAAATATAATAAATATATTTATTTGTATTTTGGCTAATATACTAGAAAAAATCAAAATAAAACGATAATTGTCATTATCGTTTATTTTTAATAATACTCATTCTACCGTAACTGATTTAGCTAAATTTTTAGGTTTATCAATATCACAATTTAATTTTAATGCAACATGGTATGCAAGCATTTGAAATGGTACTATAGCAAGCAAAGGAGTAACAAATTCACTTAAAGCATTTATATTAATTGTTTCAGAAAAATCTTTTTCTGAAACTTTTATATTATTTTTTTTAAATATTATAACTTTTGCCCCTCTTGCTTTAGCTTCAATTATATTACTAATTGTTTTTTCCGCTAAAGATTCTTCTGTTATCAGCGCTATTAAAGGTGTATCTTCTTCAATTAAGGCTATTGAACCATGTTTAAGTTCTCCTGCCTGATATGCATCCGAGTGAATATAACTTATTTCTTTTAATTTTAAACTAGCTTCTAAAACAATATTATAATCTATTCCTCTTCCTATAAAATAAATATCCTTATTTTCATATATTTTTTTTGCTATACTTTTGTAATCAATATTGTGAATAATATTACTAATATTATTTTTTAAAGATTTAAAATCATTTATTATATTTTCAAAATCTAAATTAGTAAGTTTATTATTTGTTTTCAAATAATTTAGAACCAAAATAGATAATAATAACACTTGCGAAAAGTATCCTTTAGAAGTTGCAACGGCTATCTCAGGACCTATTAATAAAGGCATTTTATATTTAGCCGTTTTAGCTATCGTAGATAACTGATTATTTACTATAGCTAATGTATCTATATTATTTTCAATAGCTAAATTCATCGCCGCTATAGTGTCAGCAGTTTCACCTGACTGAGATATAAGTATTACTAAAGTATCTTTTTTATAATGCTGAGTTTTGTAGCGATATTCACTTGCTACATCTATTTTAATTATAGCATCACTCATATATTTTTCCATTAAGTGTTTACCTACTAATCCGGCATAATAAGCACTTCCACAGGCAACTATATCAATGTATTTATATTTAGTTAAATCAAGCACCTGAGTACTAAACTCATTATTGGGCAAATACACATTTAATAATTTATCCGCTATTTCAATTTGTTCATTTATTTCTTTTAACATGAAATGATCATAGCCATCTTTTTGCATACTTTCAACAGTCATTGTTTCTTCTTTTATTTCTTTATTTATAATACTATTATCCTTATGAATAATTAGTAACTCATTAGATATCTCAAATATTTCTTCTTCATCTATTTCTATGTATTTATTAGTATACTCAAGCATTGCTGCTATATCTGATGATAGAAACTTTTCATTATCCCTTATACCCAATATAAGCGGACTATTTTTTCTTACAGCATATATTTTATTTTCATTTTTTAATATTATTAAAAATGCATAACTACCTTTTAATTTTTTTAAAGATTTTTTTAATGCCTCTAAAATATTATTACTCTTTAAATAATAATTAATTAGACCTGCTGCTATTTCAGAATCAGTTTCACTTATAAAAGTTACTTTTTCTTTTTCTAAAAATTCTTTTATTTCATTGTAATTTTCAATTATTCCATTATGAACCAAAGTAATTTCTCCTTGAAAATGAGGATGCGAATTTACTTTTGTTACGCCCCCATGAGTTGCCCATCTAGTATGAGCAATTCCAAGATCATATTTACTTAAATTAGATTTTTTTATTTCTTCCTCTAAGATTTTCACCTTTCCTACTTCTTTAATTATTTTTATTTCATCATTATTTTTTAAAGCTATTCCACTAGAGTCATAGCCTCTATATTCTAGATTTTTAAGCCCTTTGACTAAAACATCTTCTACTTTTTTAGGACCTATATATCCAAAAATTCCACACATACAAAAAAATTCCTTTCTTGTAGTAAATATATGCTTTGTTATAATCTTAAATTTTATTTTTTGTCATATATTTAACGGTTTCTACTGTACCGGTATAGCATCCGCTGATTTTCGATAACTATACTCCTCGTCACCTTTATAGGCCATGCGCTTATTACAAAACAATTCCTCATATGTTTACTGTAACTAAATTAATCATATCAAATTTTTAAATTAAAATCAAATCACAAAAAAAGATTAATTTATTTTTGTATTAATCTCTTTTAAAACTTCTGCCATTACTTCATCTATACTCATATCACTTGTATCAATATAAGTTGCATCTTCCGCCACTACTAATGGAGCAACTTCTCTTTCAGCATCAAGTTTACTTCTTATTGCTATATTTTCATATATTTCTTCATACGTACATTCTATGCCCATTTTTAAATTTTGTTCATATCTTCTTTTTGCTCTAGACTCAAGCGATGCATCTAAGAACAGTTTTACTTCAGCATTTGGAAATACTTTAGTACATATATCGCGTCCTTCAATTACAATATCAATTTTTTGAGTCATTTCCTTTTGAATAACTAATACTCTTTCTCTAACCATTGGAATTGATGCAAATTTAGGCACTGCACTATCCACTTCAACAGTTCTTATTTCTGTAGTAACATTTTCACCATCAAGAAATGCTTCAAATAGTCCATCATTACTAGTTAGTTCTATATTTAAGTTATTTAATAAATCTGATAATTTATCCAAATCACTTGGTAATATATCTTCTCTAATACATTTTAGAGCAACAACTCTATACATTGCTCCAGTATCAATGTACACATAATCTAAGTTATGTGCTATTAATTTTGCTATCGTTCCCTTACCAGCTCCAGCTGGTCCATCTATTGCTATAATATGCGCCATTTACTACCTCCGCTAAAAAATATTATATTTGTTTCCTTAACAATTATAACATATTTTAGAAAAAAAGAAAAAGATAAATTTATTATCTTCTACTTTTATTTTGCATTTTCAAAACATCTAATTCGTTTACTAAATTTTTAGTACTTGCTAAATATATTTTAAATATCTCCATATCTACTTTAGTTATTTTATCAATATCTTTATTAATTATTTTAATATAATCCGGTAAAAATTCCATTACATAATTATTATAATCAAAACCTTTTTTTAATCCGCCATATATTTTAATAAATATTAAATTATTATAAATTTTATTAGCCATTTTAGTATACATAATTGATTGATTCATTTTTCTTCACCTGCTGATATTATACAATATTTTTTATTTTCGTCAAGCATAAGTTTATTATCTATACAATTAATCATAAAAGAGAAAATTAATTTTCTCCTTCTTCTAACATTGTTGTGATAAATAAACCATAACCTGTTACTGGGTTATCTACTATTACATGAGTTACAGCTCCAACTATTTTATTATTTTGAACTATCGGGGATCCACTCATTCCTTGTACTACACCACCTGATGCAGATATTAGCTCTTCATCAGTTATCTCAATGGTTAAATTTTTAATATCGCTGTCATCGTTAATTTTGATTATCTCTATATCAAATTTTTCTACTTTTTCTCCATCTATAACTGTATAAATATATGCAGGACCTATTTTAATTTCTTCAGGATTTGCAACTTCTATTAATTTCCCATCTACTAAATCTTTTTCATATGTTCCATAAATACCATACTTAGTATTTTCATATATTTCACCATATACAGTAGAATAATAAAATTTAGCATTTTTACTACCTGGAGTCCCAGAAGAACTTTTATCTATCGAGGTAATTGAATTTCTAAATATTACACCACTATACACATCTATTAAATTCCTTGTATTACTTTCTATAACTTCATGGCCAAGACCACCAAATATACTTGTCTGCGGATCTATATATGTAAGTGTTCCTATACCAGTTACACTTTCTTTTACATATAAACCAGTTTTATAACTACCATCAGATAAAACAATATTCAGTTTAGTATTGAATTCATTATCTAATCTTTTATATGTTACATTTACTGTTTTTTCATCTCCATATTTTTCTATCAAATTAGTTAAACCTGTTATTGAATCTACTTTTTCTTCATTAATATGTGTAATATAATCTCCTAGTAATATTTCAGGATTGCTTTTATTATATTTTCCTTCTATTTTATAAAAACCTACTACTAATACTCCATCACTTTTAATTTCTATTCCTATAGTATTTCCACCAAGTATAACTGAATCTGAATATGCTAAAACTCCTATTGGACACAAAAATATTATTAAAATTATTATATACTTTCTCATAAATCACCTATCTAATAATATTATGGTCTATATATTAATTAATAAAAAAACAATAACTGGTAATAACCAATTATTGCTAATTAACATCCTTCTTGAATTTGATCCATCCCAGTTTTATCGGTTATAACAGCACTAATTATATTAAAATCAAAATAATTAATATCTTTCATAGAATTTAAACTTCCAAACAAAGATAATTCATATGTATTATTTAAAGATATATTTATAGAATCAAACTCTTCTTTTGTTATTTTAAACATTAAAGGATCATTTTGATAAACACTAAATATTAATATTACCTCTTCTTCAACATCTGACTCTATATTAGTTATCGAAATTAACGTTCCCGTTTTAATAATACTGCATTCATATATCATATCTTCATCATTTTCTGACTTAATTTGATCTATCTCCTTGATTAAATTACTATTTTCTTTTTCTAATTCTTTATATTTTACTTCAAAATTACTATTTCTATAAAGAATATAACCTAAAGTTGCACTAATTACTAATAATATTAATATACCTAAAATTTTAATGTCTACTTTTTTCATACTCTACCTCATAATCATATTATATTACAAATATATTAAAGTTTAAATATAAGAAATGTAATATATTAAAAAATTTACATAAAAAAACAATATTTTAATATTGTTTTCCAAACCAAACTTTGCATTTGGCACTTTCTCCACATACAGCACATACTCCATCTGATTGCTCAGAAGTAACTAAACATCTTGATTTAAACGCTGTATCTTCTTTAATTTTATCTTCACACTTTGTATTACCACACCAATTAATTTTAATAAAGCCTGGTTTTGTATTAGCAATATTCTTAAACTCTTCATAATTATTTGCAGAATATAGCATACTATTTTTTCTTTTTTCCGCAACTTTAAACATATTACTTTGAATATCAACTAATAATTTTTCTACTTCATTGCAAATTCCTTCAAATGGAACTTTTATTTTTTCTAAAGTATCTCTTCTTACTATTGTAACTTCATTGTTTTTAAGATCTCTTTCTCCAAGCTCAATTCTAACTGGGTAACCTTTAACTTCTGCTTCTGCAAATTTAAATCCGGGAGATTTATCAGTTTTATCAGTTTTATACGAAATATTTTTTTCTTCTAATTCTCTTGTTAAACACTTTAAATTTTCTTCAACATTACCTATTGGTATAATACATACTTTAAAAGGTGCTATTTTTGGAGGAAGAACTAAACCTCTATCATCACCATGAGTCATAATTATTGAGCCAATCATTCTAGTTGATACCCCCCAACTAGTTTGATGAGGATTTTCTAGTTTATTTTCTTTATTTAAAAATTCTATACCAAAAGCTTTTGAAAATCCTTGCCCAAAATAATGAGTAGTACCATTTTGCAAGGCAAGACCATCATACATCATTGCTTCCAGTGTATATGTTACTTCTGCACCAGCAAATTTTTCTTTCTCAGTTTTTTGTCCTATTAAAACGGGTAAAGCTAAATAATCTTTTTGTAAAATCTCATATATTTTAAGCATTCCTAGTGTTTCTGCTACAGCTTCTTCTTTAGTTGCATGCATTGTATGACCTTCTTGCCATAAAATTTCTCTAGTTCTTAAAAATGGTCTAGTAGTTTTTTCCCATCTAACAATAGTACACCACTGATTATATTTAAGAGGTAGATCTCTATATGATTTAATTATTTTTTTAAAATGATCACAAAAAAGAACTTCACTTGTAGGTCTTACACAAACTCTTTCTTCTAATTTTTCAGAACCTCCGTAAGTAACCCAAGCAACTTCTGGCGCAAAACCTTGAACATGTTTTTTTTCTATATTAAGAAGTGATTCCGGTATAAACATTGGCATTTGAACATTCTCATGCCCGGTTTTTTTAAACATCGCATCTAGAACTTTAACTATTTCTTCCCATATAGCATAACCATAAGGTCTAATAATCATTGATCCTTTTGTACTACCATAATCTACTAAATCTGCTTTTTTTATTACATCAGTATACCACTGAGCAAAATCAACATCTCTATTCGTAATTGTTTTAACTTCCATTATTTCACCTCGAAATCTTCTTCTTTTCCTTCACTATTTATAATTTTATTAACTTTTTCAGTTGCGTTTTCTATTTTCATAGAGGCAAACTTAGCTAATTTCATTGCCTCTGTATATTTTTCAATCGCTTTATCTAATTCAACATTACCAGATTCAAGTTCTTTTACTATAACTTCCAGTTCCTTTAATGCCTCTTCAAAAGTTTTATCTTTTTTCATTATTTTATCTCCTTAATTTCTGCTTGTGCAGATCCTTTTTCAAAACGAATACTAATTTTATCACCCTGTTTTAAATCTTTACTTTTTTTAACTACTTTGCCATTTTTTTCTATAACTGAAAAACCTTTTTCAAGTATTCCTAGTGGATTTAAATTCTTCAAATTCATTAATATCATTTCCATTTTATTATTAAATGGGTCAAGTATTTTATTAGGATTTTTTATTATAAATGATTCGTTTAATTTGTCTATATTATATTTTTTCATTTCTATAATGCTATTAATATTTTTAAAGCAATTATCTATCAAATTATCTAATTTTTGCATTTTTATCTCATACATACTCATTGGATTTTTTAATATATAATTTTCTTTTAAAGTTCTAAGTTCAATAAACTTAGTGTTTACCATGTTTTTAATGTTTTTATTAATACGTATTTTAAACCCATCTATTATGCTCATCGTATCTATTACAGTAGGCACAGCCATTTCTGCTGCCCCTGTTGGAGTAGGCGCTCTTAAATCTGCTACATAATCTGATATAGTTATATCAATTTCATGTCCAACAGCACTTATAACTGGTGTGTTACATTCGTAAATTGCTCTAGCAACTATTTCTTCATTAAATGCCCATAAATCTTCAATAGATCCACCACCACGGCCAACAATAAGAACATCGAGATTATATTTATCTGCTAGTTTAATTTGTTTTACAACACTTGGTGCTGCTCCTTCCCCTTGAACAAGCGCTGGAAATAAAACAACTTTTGTACTTGGAAACCTACGATTAATTGTAGATATTATATCTTTTATAGCAGCTCCTGTTGGTGCTGTTACAACACCTACTACTGATGGATATTTAGGAATTTGTTTTTTTACTGATGAACTAAATAATCCTTCAGCTGCTAGTTTTTTCTTTAACTTTTCAAATTCTATATGTAAATTGCCTATTCCATCTAAATTCATTTTACTAACATAAACTTGATACGTTCCGTTTGCAGGATATGCAGAAACTCTACCCTCTATTAATACATTCATTCCGTCTTCTGCACTAAAATCTACTCTTGATGCATCTTTAGAAAACATCACAGCATTTATTCTAGAACCTTCATCTTTTAATGTAAAATACCAATGTCCTGTTGTATGTTTTTTTAAATTTGATATTTCCCCTTTAATTAAAATCTTAGATAAATAATAATCTTTTTCTAAAACAGATTTTATATAATCATTTAAACTTGAAACTGTAATGTAGTCTCTATCCATATTAGTTTTCCCTAATAAATTTATCTAGTGCAGCATTTATGATTTTACGCACATTCTCATCGCTATATTTTTTAGAAAGTTCAACTGCTTCATTTATTACTACTATTTCGGGTGTATCAGTATACTTAAGCTCATAAACTGCCATTCTCATAATTTCAGCACCAGTTTTGTCAATACGTTCAATGGGCCAGTCTTCCATATATTTATTGGCAACTAAATCTAGTTCTTCTCTTTTTTCTAATACACCGTTTACAATGTCTTTTACAAATTCATTTGCAATTGGCAAATTTTCTTTTATTACTGTTTCTACATCAAATTCTATTTTTTTAGTTTCATACATACTTATTTGATATAAAATTACCATACATTTTTCTCTTAATTCACTTCGTGACATAAATTGCACCTCTTTTTCTACTTAATTATATCATAAAATATATGGATTTGCAGTTATATTTTAAAGAAAATAAAAAGGTAGAATATTTATTCTACCATGCTCCACAAGCTAAATCATATTTATCACACAAATTATATGTCAAAGGATATTTTTCTGTATCTCCTCTTCTATCATCTGCATAATAAGTCGTACCATTATATACAAAATGTTTATTTGAGTTAATTGAAATTAAAGAATTTAATTCTCTATTATTTAACTTATAAATATAATTTTCATTATTTATAACTAGTGCATCAAATTCTACAAGTGTTTCTCCCTCTTCTTTACATCCGATAATATCAGAATATTGCACCAATTTATCTAAAGTGCAGTATAATCCACCATAATATCCATTAATTTTATCTGTGTTTATGTTGTAATCACTTGTTCCCACTAAAGTTACTTGATTTGTAGCTTCTTTGTTTATTTTTTCACTTATTATTTTTCTTGAAGATTCTATTCCATTAGTATAAGTAATTTCATAAGTAATAGTTTTTTCACCATTTTCCCCTTCGGTTTTAATCTTTGTAGTACCTTTTTTCATATTAACTTCTAAAACATTTGTATTTGAAAATGCAATACTTTCTTTTTCAGTAATTTTCTTCGTTTCCACTAAATCTTGCTCTGTTTGATTTTCTGATTCTTCTTCATCTTCTTTTAATTGTTCATTGCCATTTTCTTCTTGTTGAGATTCCGAAGATACAATTTCTTTGTTATTTGTAACAGTTACTCCCACATATCCAATCGGAGTATTATCATCTTTAACAAGTGCTATATTATGGTTACCATTAGTTATATCTATTTTTGATATAGCTTCTAATAAACCATCAATATATAACTCTCCATCGCTACCTTCTTTTACTTCAAAATAACCTAAAAAAATAGGTTCTGAATATATCCAAACAGCTATTACTTCATTTACAGTTACATTAGAAGATAAATTAATTTTATCTTTTGCTATATCAACATTTTCTATTTTATCAAATGTATTTAACATTTCTTCTGTATTTTCAGCTATTTTTTCTGGAATTATTTCTTCATTTAAATTGCTTGTATTATTTTTAGAGTCATCATTTAATAACATCACTATACTTACTACAGCAATAAGTATAATAGATGCCGCTATTATTATATTTTTTTTATTTATAATTTTCTTCATATTTTTTCCTCACTCTTTGTCTTTGTTTTCTTGCAAGAACCATTTTTTTTATTTCAACTTTCTTTTTAACTTTCTTTGCCTTCTTATCAAGTTTATCTCTGCATCTTTTTACTTTATATTGATAATCAGGATCTTTTCTTAAACCTGGATGTTTACTAATTATTTTATTATGCACATTATCTAACTGATTTACATTTTCTACACTTAATATTTCATCTTCAGTTAATATATCTTTGTTAAGTAATGGAATACTATTTTCTTCATAAAAATTTATATTTCTAGTAACTAAATCGTTTAAAAAATTAATATCTTTTCTTAACAATTTAGATTCTGTATAATTTCTAAATATTTTACTTTTAATAAAATTTTTAATTTTACTAAATATTCCTTGAGAAGATACCATTTTATTAAGTCTTTCTTTAATTAATAAAACCTCTATATGATTACTTTTTTCAAAAGGTATATTGTTTAAATCTTCTATTTTTTTTATACCACACTTATTTAAATCAATATTTTTTTCTATTTCTTTTTCTTTTAATGCAGCGTTATGGGCATCTACATCTTTATCATTTATACTATCATTTAATTCATTTTCAAAATTATTATAATCATTTATTTTCGCATTTTCATTCACGTCTTTAACATAGTATAATTTTTTTAAATAATTTTCTAATTTTTGCTTAGTTCTTTCATCTAAATTTTCAATCAGCAATGATTTTTCTGTTTTTAATATTTCATAATTAATATGTTCATCAATAAATTCATAATTTTTATCTTCTATTTCTTCTTTGCCACTTTCAAGGTTAGTCATAAATATAAATCTATCATCTATTTCATGTACAAACATACTTTTCAAATATACTGGCTTTGTTTCTTCTTTGGTCTCTTCTTTTATTTCTTTTTTTAAGTTATCATTATCCTCTTTAAATTCTTTTTTAGCAACATTTTCTTCTTTTTTTTCTTCTATAATATCAACTGATTTTTTTTCAAGCTCATTTTCTTCATCAATAATTTCTAATATTAATTCTACTGCACTGTATTTAATAATCTCTTCAACCGGCAAATTTAAAAGCACTTCATTTATTTCGTGTTCATATAAATTTTCTATTACTTCCGGACTACTTTGGGCTATCTTTTTTATCACCTCATTTTTTATTTCTGCTTGCTGATTTATTGGCTGAATTAAACTTATATTTTTTTCTTCTTCCAAAGTATTTTGACTTTCTAAAGACTTACTATCTTTTTTTATTGCAACCTTTTCTATCAATTCATTATTTTCTTTTGTTTCTTCTTTTATTATGAATTTATTTATTTTTTCAATATGCTCTTTGTCAGTTATATTTTTTTCTTTTACCTCTTTAATAAATTCCTTTGTCATATGTTCAAATATTATTGTTTCGGCTTTATATACTGACATAGATAATATTGCGTAATCTTTCTTTATTTTTTTTATAACTTCCTTTTCAAACTTTTCTAATTTATTATATCTTAATTTTATTTTAAAATTTTTTTCCAAATGATAAGCAATCATTTTTTTAATAAATTCTTCTTCAATTTGAGCTTTACTTTTAACTGTAAGTTCTAATTTTTCTTCTTCTAAAAATATATCATTGCTAGTTATTTTTTTAGTTTTTTTAGCAATTTTTTCATATAATTTTCCAATAAAATTTGACTTCTTGTTAAATATATTTAAAATTAAATTTAAAAGAATACCTAATATAATTAAAGGTATAAATACAATCACTAAAATTACTATTATTATTATTTTTGCTTTTTTCATAAACAAAGTATATCATAGCAAAAAAAAAATTACTAGAGCTACTCTAGTAATTAAATTATTTATTATTAAGTGCTGCTTGTGCTGCTGCAAGTCTTGCAATTGGCACTCTAAACGGTGAGCAAGATACATAACTTAATCCTAAGTTATGACAAAACTCAACCGAACTTGGCTCTCCACCATGTTCTCCACAAATACCTAATTTAATATTAGGGTTTGTTTCTTTTCCTTTATTAACAGCAATTTTCATAAGTTCTCCAACTCCTGTTTGATCTATTTTTGCAAATGGATCAGATTCAAAGATCTGTTTTTTATAATAATCATCTAAGAATTTTGCTGCATCATCTCTTGAAAAACCATAAGTCATTTGTGTCAAATCATTCGTACCAAATGAGAAAAATTCTGCTTCAGTAGCTATAACATCTGCTGTTAAGGCTGCTCTTGGTATTTCTATCATTGTCCCTATTTGATATTTAATATTTATTTTTTCTTTAGCTAAAATTTCTTCTATTGTATCAATTATGATACTTTTGATAAATTTAAGCTCATTTATATCTCCGATAAGTGGTATCATTATTTCTGGTTCTATTGTTTTACCAGTTTTAGAAACATTAATAGCTGCTTCAATAACCGCTCTAGTTTGCATTTTAACTATTTCTGGATAAGTAACACCTAAACGACATCCACGATGTCCCATCATCGGATTAAATTCTTTTAGTGAATCTATTCTAGCTTTTAAATCTTCAAAAGTCATATCTAGTGAAGCCGCTAATTGTTTAATGTCCTCGTCACTATGCGGTAAAAATTCATGTAGAGGTGGATCTAGGTATCTAATTGTAACACCATATCCATCCATAACTTTAAATAATTTTTCAAAGTCTTCTCTTTGATATGGTAATATCTTTTCTAGAGCCTCTTCTCTTTTTTCTAAAGTATCTGCAGTAATCATACGTCTAAAATTAAATATTCTTTCTTCTTCAAAGAACATATGCTCAGTTCTACATAAACCAATTCCTTCTGCCCCATATTCCTTAGCAGTTTTTGCATCATTTTCATTATCTGCATTAGCTCTTATTTTTAAAACTCTAACTTCATCAGCCCATTTCATAAATTTTTCAAAATTACCTGAAATAGTTGGCTTCACAGTTTTAATTTGTTTACCATAAACATTTCCAGTAGATCCATCAAGTGATAAAAAATCACCTTCTTTATAAACAGTACCATCTTTTGTAATTAAAGTTTTATTTTCTTCATCAATTCTAAGTTCTCCACATCCAGATACACAGCAAGTACCCATACCTCTGGCAACTACTGCTGCATGACTAGTCATACCTCCACGCATTGTTAATATACCATTAGCAATAACCATACCTTCAATATCTTCTGGAGAAGTTTCAAGTCTTACTAGTAAAATGTCTTTTTCACCATTTTCTGATGCTACTTTTACATCTTCAGCAGTAAAGTAAATTTTACCAGTTGCAGCACCTGGTGATGCTGCTAATCCTTTAGCAATTACTTCCCCATTTTTTAAATCTTCTTCATCAAAATTTGGATGAAGTAGTTGATCTAAAGCTTTAGGTTCAACTTTAAGTAAAGCCTCTTCTTTTGTAATCATGCCCTCTTCAACAAGCTCAACAGCTATTCTAAGCGCTGCATCAGCCGTTCTTTTACCATTTCTTGTTTGAAGCATAAATAATTTACCATTTTCTATAGTAAACTCCATATCCTGCATATCTTTATAATGATTTTCTAAAACACCACATATTTTAGTAAATTCGTTATAACAATCAGGCATTACTTCTTTTAAAGTATCAATTGTTTGTGGTGTTCTAATACCTGCTACAACATCCTCTCCTTGAGCATTAATCAAATATTCTCCGTATAATGCTTTTTCTCCTGTTGCTGGATTTCTAGTAAATGCAACACCTGTTCCTGAAGTATCACCGGTATTACCATATACCATTTCTTGTACATTTACGGCAGTTCCCCATGATGCTGGAATATCGTTAAGTCTTCTATAAGTTTTAGCTCTATCATTATTCCATGATCTAAACACTGCTTTCACAGCTTCAATTAATTGTTCTTTTGCATTTTGAGGAAAATCACATCCTGCATGCTTTTTATATTCTTTTTTATATACATCTACTACTTCTTTTAAATCTTCAGCAGTAAGATCTGTATCTAATTTAACATTTTTTTCTTCCTTAATTTTATCAAATAATCTTTCAAAAGATGATTTAGGAAATCCCATAACTACATCTGAGAACATTTGAATAAATCTTCTATAAGAATCGTATACAAATCTTTCATTTTCAGTTACAATGCTAAACGCTGCTGCAACTTCGTCATTAAGACCTAAGTTCAAAACTGTATCCATCATACCAGGCATACTTGCTCTAGCACCACTTCTTACGGATACTAAAAGTGGCTTTTCTTTGTCACCGAATTTTTTTTCAGTAACTTTTTCAAGTTCTAATAATTTTTCTTCAATTTGCACTATGATTTCATCTGATAATTTTTCTTTATCTTCATAATACTTGTTACATGCTTCTGTTGAAACAGTAAAACCACGCGGCACAGGTAAGCCAATAACAGTCATCTCTGCTAAGTTAGCGCCTTTACCACCTAAGATATTTTTCATATCTTTGTTTCCTTCATTAAAGGAATATACATATTTTTTCATATTAGCCTCCATGATTTCATTTTATAGCAATAAAAAAACAAATGCAAGCATTTATTTAATTTTTTTTATTTTTAACAAATTATTTATTTCTTCTTGTAAAATTGATCGTTTAATTACAGTGTGTTGATACCAAATTTTTGCACCTATTCGAGTTTCTTTTTCTCCCATATTTAAAACTAATCCTTGATTTAACGATTCAGCTTTTTTTAAAGCTATTTCGTAATCTGGAAATATATCAATTACTCTATATATGTTTTCATCTTTTTTATTTTTACTACTTATTTCAAATATACCAATTTCACTATCCTGTAAATCAACTAATAATTCTACCTGATAAATATTTTGTACAACATTTCCTATATTTTTTTTTGATAAACTACTTTCTTTAAAATCGATTAATGTCGCTGGAAACACAACGTATCCCACTAAATTTTTACCAGTACTATTTAGTGAATAAACTTCTAATGGAACGTACATAATATTATTCATTTTTATTCCTTTCTTGGATGCGTTTTTAAATAAACATCCTTTATACGGTCATTTGACACATGAGTATATATTTCAGTAGTGT
Source organism: uncultured Muribaculaceae bacterium (assembly GCA_964369625.1). Taxonomy (GTDB): domain Bacteria; phylum Bacillota_I; class Bacilli_A; order RF39; family UBA660; genus CAKOSP01. The sequence goes on along the minus strand of CAYJFC010000005.1, from coordinate 21,043 downwards.
TTAAGCTTTCATGCCCTAAAAGCTCTTGTACTGTTTTAATATCAGCTCCATTATTTAATAAATGTGTTGCAAATGTATGTCTAAGTGTATGTACACTTATATCATGCTTTAAAGAGATTTCCTTTGTGGCATTTTTAACAATTCTTTCAATCATGCTTTTACCTAGTCTATTACCAAATTTGTTTACAAATAAATATTCACATTTTTTATCATTTAATAATATATTTCTTGAATTTTTCAAATAAAGATCAAGAAATTTATTTACATATTCTCCAAAAAACACTACTCTTTCTTTAGAGCCTTTACCTAATATTTTGAGTGTATTATTACTTTCGTTTATATCATTTAATTTTACATTTATTACTTCGCTTAATCTTATACCAGTTGAGTAAATCATTTCTAAAATAAGTCTATTTCTATATCCATAAATATTATCTAACTTAATTCCATCTAACAAATCTTCTATTTCCTCATAATTTAAATAATTAGGGAGTTTTTTTTCTATCTTAGGGTTACTTATTGTATCAAAAATGTTATTATTAACAACTTTTATATTTATCAAATAATTATAAAAACTTCTAAGAGAGCTTAATTTTCTAGAAATTGTTTTATTTGATAATTTATTATTATCTAAATATTTCAAATAATTACGAACATCTATCTTATTTATTTTTTTATAGTTCATATTATTTTCTACTAAATAGTCATTGTAACTTATTAAATCTAAAGAATAATTTTTTATAGTATCTAAAGAGTAATTTAATTCTTTATTTAGATACTCAATATATTTATTTATTAAATCAATCATATTATACTCCTAAAACAATTGTAGCAAAAAAAAAGTTTAGAGTAAATAAAAAAGAGTATTTCTACTCTTCCATTTTATCATCAAAATAGTCAGATGCTTCATTAAATTTCATATGCATAAAATTAGCAGCTTTATTTCTTGCTTTTTTATTCATCATAAAATATGCTGTTGCTCCAGTGGCTGCACCTAATACTAAACCACCTATAATCAAATTTCTTTTCATTTTAACACCTCAGTAATATTATTTACTAATTATTTAAAATTATACTCACCAAATTTTCTTTTAAAGTCGAATTTCTTTGATCTGCTCTATTATTTCTTACCCCTGCAGCAAATACACTAGGATCTCCTAGTAAAATCAAAGATTTTTTAGCTCTTGAAACACCAGTATATAATAATTTATTATACATCATACCATAATATTCCTTGCAAACTGGCATTATAACATGATCAAATTCACTTCCTTGGCTTTTATGAATTGATATAACATAGGCATGTCTAATATTTTTTAAATTTTTTTTATCAAGTTCTACTACGTTACCATCAAAATCAATAACAATTTTTATTTTTGGACTCATAATTATTTTTATTATTCTACCAATGTCTCCATTATATATATTATTATCTGGATCATTTGTTAATTGTAAAACTTTGTCATTTTCTCTGAAACATATATCACCATATATTACTTCTTTTTGTTTTAAACTAGGATTATATATATTTCTTAATATACTATTTAATTTATCTATTCCATTTTCTCCCTTATATATAGGCGCTAGTATTTGGATATTATCTTCAGTTAATTTTTTTTCTTTTGCATTTAATACTACTTTTTCTATCATTAGTTTTAAATTATTACTATCACAATTTATGAAATTATAATCATCTTTTTTTATTAAAAAATCTTCTTCTAATTCCATTTGTTTTATTTCTTTGGCCAAGTAAGGAATAAATGAATTATCACTTTGACGATATATTTTTGTAAGTGGTATAAAATTAAACATATCACTTTCTATTAAATTATTTAAAACAAGCCCTGCCCCTACTGATGGCAACTGAAACGAATCTCCCACTAATAAAAGTTTAACATTTGTTTTAAGCGCCTTTAATAATGCAGAAAATAATTTAACATCTATCATTGATGCTTCATCTATTACTACAAATTTATGTGCAGTTTTATTATATTCATCATATTCAAATGAATCTGATTCTTTAAACCATTTTAAATATCTATGAATTGTACATGCATATAATCCAGTAGCTTGACTCATTTTTTTACTTGCTCTTCCAGTAGGTGCTATTAATGCAATATTTTCAATTATTTCTACCGGGCTTAATTTATGTTCATTTATATACATTTTAACTATTCCATTTAAGATAGTTGTTTTACCAGTACCAGGTCCTCCTGATATTATAGTAATATTTTCTTCTAAAGCTGTTTTAATAGCTGTTTCTTGTATATTATCATAATCTATATTTAAATTTTCTTCTAAGTGCTTAATTTTATCTTCAAAATTTTTGATTTTAATAGCTTTATTTTGAGAAATATATTTTAAATTATTTGCTATACTAATTTCTGCATCATAATATTCTTTTAAATATACTCTATCTTCTACTATCGTGACTAGATTATCTTTTTCTAAAGAACATATAATTTCTTCTAGTGAATCTGTTGATAAATTTATTTTATATAATTGCTCTAATGATTTTGCAATATCTTCCTTAATATAATATGTATGACCTACTGAGGCACTAATTATATTCATAGCCTCTACTGTGCAGTGATATATTCTCAAATCATCATATGTATCATGTGTATTTAAATACATATGATCTAATTTATTAAAGTCTATTACTTCCTTTAAGCTATAAAAATCATTTTCAATAATATTTTTAGTTTGATCTTTATATTTATTTAATATTTTTGATGCTTCATCAATTGAAAATCCTAATTCTTCTAATTTAATAATTAAATCACTAGTTTTATCAAAATTCATAATAGAATTATGAATTTTAGTGGCTTTTAATCTTGTCATATTAGGTACTTTTAAGATATTATCTATATCTTTTATTTTTTCCAAAGTTTTTTCTTTATATAATTTTATTAATTCTTTTGCAGTTTTTTCGCCACACCCATTAATAAATGAACTTTTTAAAAACTCTAATATTTTATCATCTTTTGTTGGCAATATTACACTATATTTTGTTACATTAAGCTGATATTTACTATATTTTTGATTTAAAACATATTCTCCTTCTAGACTCATTAATACATCATATTTTAAATCATAAAAATTCCCTACTACTTGAACTAGTTTACTCTCTATTTCCTTGATTGTCGTTTCAGACACTTTAAAAAGAGCTACTGTATAACCATTTTCCTCATTTTGATATATAATTTTTTTTATTTTTCCTGTAACTGTTTCCACATGACTCTCCATATAATTTATTATAGCAAATTATAAAAAATAAAAAAAGCGAACACCGCTTTTTTAATTTAATTTTTCTTTGATTAATTTACTTACTAATGACATATCAGCATTTTTAATATTTTCTGATGCATATTTCATACATCTTCCCATATCTTTAATACCTTCTGGTTTAAGCTGTGCAAACATTTCATCTATTTTAGATATTACTTCTTCTTCAGATAATTCTTCAGGTAAATAAACATTTAAAATATTTAATTCCTCTTTAAGTTTATTTGCATCATCAAACTTTTCATACTTCTCAAATTCAAGCATTGATTCTTTACGCATCTTAACTTGTTTTTTTATAACACTAATAACTTCTTCATCTTCTAATTCTTTTTTCTTATTAATAGCTTCGTTTTGAAGCGCACTTTTAAGCATTCTCAGAACTGATAATTTGAATTTATCACCGCTTTTCATAGCAAGTACAATTTCAGCATTTATTTTTTCAAACATTATTTATTCCTTAATCACGATTTTTTCTACGAGAATTTTTACGAGAATTTTTGATTCCTTCTTTTTTCTCATTTCTTCTTTTAACACCAGGTTTTTCATAGTGTTTTCTCTTTTTTAGTTCTGAAAGGACGCCACTTTTTGCAACTTTAGCTTTGAATTTTCTTAAACTTGATTCCACGTCGCCGTCTTTAACTATTACTTTTGTCATTTTCGCCCTCCCTTCGTTTTTACGCTTATTATTATATCACTTTAAAATAAAAGTTACAATAGAAAAATGCCCAAAAAAGGCACTTTTTTAACATAAATCATTTTTGTATATTCTTCTTAAGGCAGAACCCAGTGCTTGACCAAATGAAAATAGTGTATTAAATATTCGATTTATACCTTCAATCATTGATGCACTTAAACTAGTTCCTCCGCTACAATTATACTCTTCGTATTTATTTAGTTTCATCTATTTTACATGGAGTTTTATTAACAATTCCATCAATAAAACCTATTATAAAAGATATACCGGCTATAATGCTTAAAGCAAGACCTAAGTTAATTGCTCCCCCGTTTATTTTATATAAATTACTATTAGTTAATTTATCCACATTACTCCTTTCTAAATTATATAATTAATTATCTTATTAATTAATTTTTCATAATCGTAGTACATAACAATGTTTGTAATTTCATTATCTTTAATAATATTAGTAGTTTTTATAGTTACAATTTGACTTTCAGTTTCTGCTATTATATTTTCACCATATGATATAACATAGTAGCTGTATATTTCACCATTTATTGTTATATATTCACCTTTTTTAAAAGTATCAGAGTCAGCTATTGGTAAATTTATAATAATTTCATTGTTTTTAGCGATACCTGTTAATTCATATGTTGAATAGACATATTTAAAATTACTGTACAATAATAAACTTACTATTGATACTATAAAAATATATAGTATTAAAGATTTGTGATAATTTATATTTAGCAAATCTTGATATTTAATATTATGCAAAGTCAATCACCTTCTTAAATTCTTTATCGACATTTTTATGAGTAATATATATTATTGTTTTATTTTTAAAATGTTTTTTTAAATTTTTAATAATTTTAATTTCAGTTTCTAAATCAACTTCACTTAAAGCCTCATCGATAATTAAAATGCTAAAATCATTTAGGCAAGCTCTAGCTAAAATGATTCTTTGTTTTTCTCCTCCAGAGAAATTATTAGTATCGTTTTCTAGCAAAGATTCATAACTTAAAGATTTATTTTTTAATATACTATCAACCATACATAATTTACATATTTTATCAAATTTTTCAGTTTCAATGTCATTATGAAAACTTATATTATCGTATATAGTTTTAGAATACAAATACTCTTTTTGGGATATATAAGTTATAAAATTTCTGATTGTATTTAAATTTATATTTTTCAAATCAATATTATTTATATTAATATTACCTTCATAATTTAATTCTTCTTTTAAAAGTAATTTGCATATTGTACTTTTACCACTTCCACTTTTTCCTTTAAGAAGGACATGCTCCTTTTCTTTAATCACAATATTTATTTTTTTTAAGACCTTATATAAATCATTATATCCAAATGTAACGTTTTCTAGTGATATATCATACTTTTCTATCATTTGAATCGATCCTAGTGATTCTTCTTTAATATCCATGAATTCATTTAATCTGTGATACGATGCTTTAATAAAATTATATTTTAATATATTACTAATTAAATTTTTTATGGGATCTATAAAAAAGTTCATAAGCATATTAAATGTTATTAAATTAGTAATAGTCATATTATTTTTATATACATTATAAAACCCTATAGTATTAACCATTACATATAAAAGTTCATTAACAATATTCTTGATTCCTAAATATAAGGTATTTGATTTTTCAATTTTAAAAGTATCATATAAATATTTACTACTTTCATTTTCTATTTCTAGTAAAACTTTTGTAGTTTTATTAAGTCTTTTAACATTTTTAAATAACCTAACATTATCAAGTATACAGGTATTAAAGCAAACTTCTAAATCTTTATTTTTTATGATTTTTTTTGATATTATTTTATTAAATATTATTGTAATTAGCGCGTATATTATAATAATTATAAATACTATCATAAATAATATGCCATCTATTATTATTAACAAAGGAATTGCTATAATCATCAAAATAACATCTAGTGACAATGACAATATTATTTGGGTTATTAAATATTTAATAGAATTCAAATCATTTGCTCTAGTAATTATTTCACCATCATTTTTTGTATCTACGACTTTTAAAGGAAGATTAAACAAATGATAAAAAAATTCTTTTAATAAACTAACATCTATATTTTTATTTAAATGCATTTCATAATATTTTCTAATATATACTAATATTCCTTTGAATAAAAATATTAAAATAAAAAATAAGAGAATAAATTTAAAAATATCAACATCAGCATTTAAATTACTCATAGTTATTTGAAAATAATAAGCACTTATTATTGTAATTATTATAAACATTAAACTGGTAAAAAGTAGTTTTGTTATAAGTTTTTTTTCTTTAACAATTATATTCATAATTAAATCAAATAAATTATTACTATTTTTTATAAATAAAATAGAATTTCTAGGTGTAAGTTCAAGTATAGCGCCAGTCCAAATTTCAAAAAAATCATTATAATCTATTGTTTTTTTACCAAATGCTGGATCCATTATAATTGCATTTTTTTTATCAATAGAATATATCACTATAAAGTGAGTCATATTTCTAATTATTACCTGGCATATTGCAGGAAATATTCTTTTATCATCATATATTTTTTCTGGTGACAATTGATACCCTACTGCATCAAAACCATATCTATTAGCACTTTTAATAAGTTCATAGAAATTAGTTCCTGCATTAGATGTATTAGTGTCAATTTTAATTGTTTCTAGTGGAACAAAACCGTTGTAATATTTTATAACTGATAAAAGACACGCTGCTCCACAATCTTTAATACTTGTTTGTTTAACAACTATAACTTTTTTTCTCAATGTTTTCTCCCTTCACTATTTATATTAGCGAAAAATTATTATTTTCCTTTTTTTTATATAAAATTTGGAATTATTTTTATGATTATTCATAACATTTATTATAAAATGGAGGAAAAAAATGATTAACAAACAAAATTTATGGTTTATTACGCTATTCTCGCTTATATTAGTATTAGGTATATATTATATTACTATCGGAGATGAAGCACTACAAATTGAAAACATTACGGGTTCCTCTGAACCAGTAATAAACATTGAACAAACAGATAGTTTAACTGCACTTAGAATCGCTTATGATGAAGCTACATTAAAAGAAATTGAGGCTAACGAACTAATATTACTTGATGAAACTGCATCCATTGAAGAAAAAAATGATGCGTATGAATTGCTTCAAGCACTAAATAATAAAAAAAGCAAAACCGAAGAACTTGAAACTTTGTTAAAAGAAAAGTTTTCTCTTGATGCTTTTATTAAAATAACTAGTGATCAAATTAACATTACTATCTCAGGGGATAAACATGATTCAACTTTAGCTAATAATATAATTAGAGCTATTCAAGAAAAATATGACACACAAATGTATATAACTGTTAAATTTGAAGGTTAATAGCCCTTCACATTCCCTATAATGAAACATATTATACAATGTAGCATATAAGGAAGTGAGGGTTATGAGAAAAAGTATATTAACCATAAGAGAAAAAGAAGTTTTTGATTTGCTAACTAAAAATAAAACAACTAAAGAAATTGCACAAGATTTACACATAAGCGAAAAAACCGTTAGAAACCATGTGTCTAATACAATGCAAAAACTGGAAGTAAAAGGTAGAAGTCAAGCAATAATCGAATTACTCAAACTTGGTGAAATAAATATTTAAAATAAAATATACTAATAATTAGTATGTTTTTTTTATGTAATAATATAATTTAATAAGGTGACTTTATGATTAAAAACAATGCTATAAAAAGAATATTAATATCTTCACTAGCTTTATTTGTATTAATATTTTTATATTTATTTCCGGTAAACAATTTTAACAAAATAAATAGTTCTATTACATATATCGAAGCTGTTAAAACTCCCATATATTTAATAGATGAAAATAATTATGTTTCTAGAATAAATATATTAAAAAAAGAAAATGATATAAATAAAGAAATTCCTTATCTAGTTGAAACCCTTACCAAAAAAAGTTCCTACAGTGAGTATATTCCCGTAGGTTTTTATGGTGTAATTCCTGAAAATACAAAATTAATTGATTTTTCATTAAATGATGGACTACTAAAATTAAATTTTTCCGAAGAATTTTTAAACTCAACTAAAGAAGAAGAAATACAAATTATAGAATCTCTTGTTTTTTCACTGTGTGAATTCAAAGAAATTAATGAACTAATGATTTTTATTAATGATGAAAAATTAATTAAATTACCCCAAAATAATATAACGTTACCTAATACAATTGATAAGCAATTTGGGATCAATAAAGTTTATGACATAACTAATTTCAAAAACACAACTCAAACTATAAATTACTACATAGCTAAAAATAATGAATATACCTACTATATTCCTATAAGTAAATTTGAAAATAGTAATTATGAAAAAGTAGAAATAATAATTAAAAATTTACAAACATCATTAGTTAATCAAACTAATTTAATTAGTTATTTAAAAGTATCTGCAACCTTAGAGTCTTATGAAATTTTAGAAGAAACTATTAACATAAGTTTTAATAACGAAATTATTGCAGATTTATCTAGCGATGAAATAATTGAAGAAGTAAAATACTCTATTTTTTTATCGCTACGTGATACATATGATATAAAATCAGTAATATTTGATATCCCAAGTGAGAAAAATGTGTCGGTTTTACTTGATTAATTGATAAAAAAAGTGTATAATTGTTCTAGTTCAGTTGTTTCCGTAGCTCAGCTGGATAGAGCATACGCCTTCTAAGCGTACGGTCAAAGGTTCGAATCCTTTCGGAAACGCCATTTAAAAATAAAAAAGACTTGAAATTTCAAGTCTTTTTTTCATATATTTAACTTTCTACTTTATAAAGTACACCATCAATATTTTTATACTGTCTTTTTTCATTGATGGCCATTTTTTTAGATATTTCATCTAATAAGTCATATCCAGTTATTTCTGCTATAGAAAATAAAAATATAGCAACATCGGCAAGTTCTTCACCCAAGTCATCCTTTTTCTTACGATATGCACTATAGGCCTCACCCATTTCTTCCATCATAGCACAAAACTCTTTTGGAACATCAGTAATATTAAAACCTTTATTTATTTTATTTTGAAATATTCTTTTTTGTATATTTTCTTCCATTATTATTTCCCTAATCCTATAACTTTTTTCATTTGATTATATTTTTCTTCAGCAATTTCACTAGTAATTATTTTTCCTTTTTCTAATATTTCATCTAATTTTCCATTATTAATTAAATCATAATATTTATCTTGAATTTTAGATAATTCCGCTACTGTTATATCAGCTACATATTTTTTAAATTCACCATAATTTTTACCAGCAAATTTTGATTCTATTTCACTTATACTTTCACCAGATAAACTTGAAGCAATATTTATTAAATTTGATATACCAGCTTTTTTTTCTATATCATACTTTACTATACATTCACTATCTGTTGTAGCACTCATTATTTTTTTTCTAATAACTTCTAAATCATCTAACATAGATATATATGTTTTAGGGTTATCACTAGATTTACTCATTTTTTTAGTTGGATCTATTAAATCTAAAATTTTAGTTCCTGATTTAGACATAATAGGCTCTGGAACCTTGAATACTTCACCATATTTTTTATTAAACCTAATAGCGATATTTCTTGTTAATTCAACATGCTGCTTTTGATCAATGCCCACTGGTACATAATCTACATCATATATTAATATATCAGCTGCCATTAAAATTGGATAAGTTAAAAGTCCTGATGAAAAAGAAACATTTTTTGATGATTTATCTTTAAATTGTGTCATTCTAGATAATTCACCATAAGGTGTATTACATTCTAAAAACCATGAAACATTAGCATGATATATATTATCAGATTGCATAAATATAGTGTTTTTTTCTGGATCTAGGCCACAAGCTATATAAAGGGCTATTAACTCTTTACAATTTTGTCTTAATGCTTCTGGATTTTGATCAACTGTTATAGCATGCATATCTGCTATAAATATTTTAGAATCATACTTTCCTTGCATATCTATCATTTGTTTAATTGATCCAATATAATTTCCAAGATGAATTGTTCCCGATGGTTGAATACCCGTTATTATTTTTTTCATAATTAACCTCTTTTCACAAAAAAAGAGCACAGCCCTTTTATTTGACGTTTCTATAAAAAGTTTATCACACCTTTTTTTTAGTGTCAATTATAACCATACCCCATATGTAATTGCTATCATAGCAAGGATTAATCCGACAATCCAAAATACTTTTATAATATCTTGTTCATCCCAATCAAGTTCTTCAAAGTGATGATGTAGTGGTGCTTTTTTAAATATTTTCTTTTTAAATTTTCTTATGGCTATAATTTGTATTAAACTAGTTACAACTTCTATTACAAATACCCCACCTATTAATACTAACGAAAATTCATGTTTAGTTATAATAGCAATTGTTGCAAGCGCTCCACCTAATGCAAGAGAACCTAAATCTCCCATAAATACCTTAGCCGGATGAGAATTAAATATTAAAAAGCCCATGAGCGATCCAACTAATACGAAGCAAAATATTGCTATTTCTTCATAACCAGCAAGCCATCCACAGTTCCAAGCAATAATACCATAAGCTAGGAATGAGATAACACTTAGTCCAGATGCTAAACCATCTAAACCATCGGTTATATTAACTGCATTTGTTGTTCCTACTAACATTAATAATATAAAAATTCCAAATGCCCATTCAAGAGGAATTGATAAATTAAGTCCTGATATTGTTAAAACAGGGTCTCCTCCACCTCTTAAATATAAGTAAAAGAAAATTAAGGCTATTATCATTTGTATTAAAAATTTAGTAACAAGTGGTATTCCGTCATTATTTTTTTTATATACTTTCAAATAATCATCCGCAAAACCTAAAGCACCATATGCCACGAAAACAAATATTAAAATACCCAAATTATAACTAATATTTATACTGCCTCTTGACCAGAGCAATAATAAAGATAATATAACTGGTATTATAAATATGATCCCTCCCATCGTAGGAGTTCCTTGTTTTTCTTGGTGTCTAGTATGAATTAAATTACTAACAAATTGACCAATTTTTCTTTTTTTTAGTAATGGTATTGCTATAATTCCAGTTATGATTGCCAGTATAAAACCTAGCATCATCGCCATTGCAGCTTTAGCAAGTATTAACATACTTTCCACCTCTTTCATAACTATTATACTATACTTTAAACAAAAATATTATATAAAATATATATAATATTAGGATTTACATTTTTTTAACTTAAGATTTTTTTCTTGTATTATTTCTAACATAAGCAGTAATACCTTCTGCTTCATCCATATGTTTAATTATTTCTTTTATAGTATCTTTGTGTTTTTCCTCTACAACTTTTCTTGTTTCATAACTAACATCTTTAAATTCTGATTCAGGTGCATAAACATCTTCAAAAAAATTAATACGTTCATTTTTCTTTACTAATGTATCTTTTGTTATTTGTTGTATTGTAAGTCTTATAAAATTATTAACTGGACCTAAAATATCCACATATCTATCTTGCGAAGTAAAATTTTGAATAGCTTTTTGAGAATAATATGCTACATTTGTTTCTTCTTCGATAGTTCCCACAACTATATTAGCATCATGTTTATCTAATTTTTTTGTATAAGAATTAATATTAGACATTATTTTTTTTCTTAATTTTGTGTCAAGTTTTTCCTGCCCCTTATAAATCATAGGTAAATTCAAATTTTGAAATCTATACGTAATGAATTTTGATACAAAATGATTAAAAACTCTATCTATTCTGTGAACCTTATCACTATGTAGTATTGTATATAATTGTTCAAATATAAAGAACCTACGATTTGATTTAGTATCTAGTGTATCATCTTCCTTAAAATTAATATAATCATTTATTTTTATTTTATTTTGATACACTTCATATCTTACTACTTGTGGTTTATTATTAATTTCAAATTCATAAGTCAAAGCATTTTTTAATTCTTTTTTATTAAAACTTGCTCTATTTAAATACTCTTTGTGATTACTTAGTAAAACAGTATTGTCTACCTCATTTTTTAATACATCATAAATTGGAGTATCCATCATAAACATATTTGTTACATCCCTAACATGAACTTTTAGCACATAGTTACCATTATCTAATCGCTTAATAGAGTACGCAATATTATTGTACAATTTATCATTATTAAAACTAATTATATAATCTCCACTGCTTTTTTCTTCAATATTTTCTTTTGGTTCAAACATAAACCATTCTACATTTTTTGTTGCTGATTGATTTGTTTTTTTTATATCAAATAATTTATCCAATATCATATACATATCTTCACTTTTTTTAGATCTTTTTGATGCAAATTCATTTTTTGATTCATCTAAAATTTCTTTGATTTTTAATATATCTTCACTTGATAACTTCAAATTACTATTATTAAATTCTTTAATAACTTCGATAATATATTCTTTTGGCAAATAATCTTCTTTTGCATAAGATAATTCTAATTTCATACTTTCAATTAGTTTACGTATTAACTTTACAAAATAATGATTATTATAACTATCATACATATTATAGATATCAAAAGTATAATTTTTTTTGTTTAATAATCTTTTTATAAAAGGAACATATTTTCTTTGGGTTAACAATTCATCAAATATTTGGATCATAGAATTATTTTTTTCTTTTGGTTCTAGTGATACAACTTTATATTTTTTTAGCATTCTATTTATCTCTTTATAAAATTTTCTATCTTTTTTATCTTTAATAAATACAGAGGCAGTTTTATTTATTTGTCTTATTTGATTAAAAATAAGCGTCACTTCATTAGTGGTTTTATTTTCACATAGATTTATTAAATAATTAATTATTTTAGACAAATAAATTTCTTTATCTTTTTTTCCAAAATAATAAATATCCTTATATAATTTTATTAGTGCATCACTTCCATAGTTATTTATTTCACCATTTTCAAAAATAATATAATTTATAACTGGCGCAATTTGTTTTCTTATATCACTAACCTTTAATTTCTTTTCTTTTTTAACTTTTCTTTGTCTTTGCTCTTCAATTAACTTATTGTTTTTATTAAGTTCAACCTTTAAATCATGTATTTCATGAGCATAATTATATAATTTTGACTGTTCTTCTTTTATACAATATCTATATATAATTATAGAATCTTTATCCTTATATAATTTAATTTCCCTTCTTAATTTTGCGATTTCATCTCCTAAGCCCATCAAATTTTTTCTAAGTGTACTTAATTCACTTTTAATTTTTTCAGTTTCCATAAAGTCTCCTATATGCCTATTATAACAAATATTTTATGGTAAGCAATATTAATTTAATTGAAGTATAACTTTCGAACCTTCTTTTATATAACTATTACATTCGGGAGTTTGATAAAATACCTTATCTCCAGTTCCTGAATATTCTACCTCGAAACCTTTGAGCATTTTTAAAGCTTCTTCTAAAGTTTCACCTTCAGTGCAAGGCATTTGTACATATTTTTCGTCTAGCCATGTGTATTCTTTGGGCAATACTTCTTCACTAGGCTCTATTCCTAATATATTTATTGCAGATGTAAATATATTTTTAGCAACTGGAGCAGCTACGGTTCCACCATACTGAACAACACCTTTAGGACTATCAATTGCCACGTATAACACAATTTCAGGATCATCTGCAGGCATAAAGCCAATAAATGATAAGATATACTCTGTTTTAGAATATGCTCCATCTATCACTTTTTGCGCTGTTCCTGTTTTACCGCCAATACGATAATTTTCTATATAGGCATTTCTTCCAGTACCATTGGCAACAACACTTTCTAGCGCCATTGCAACTAAATCAGAAGTATCTTCACTTATAACATTTCTTTTTAAAATTGGATTTATTTCATGAATAAGACTGTTTGTTTCGCTATCTAAAAATGATTTCGCTAAATATGGAACATACAAATTTCCACCATTAACCGCAGCTGAAACCCCGGCAACTTGTTGAATTGGAGTTACACTTATTCCTTGACCAAAAGCTGTAGTTGCTGTTTCCACTGGCCCCATATTTTCCACATCAAATAATATACCTGTAGATTCACCATTTACATCAATGCCTGTTTTTTCACCATATCCAAATAAATGCACATATTTCATTAGAGTTTCTGTTCCAAGCTTTTGTCCTAAATCAACAAACCCCGTATTGCAAGAATTTTCTACTACTTCCAAATACGTTTGGAGTCCATGACCACCTGATTTCCAGCAGTGAAGTGTCGATCCCTCTACATTTATACTTCCACTATCAAAATAAGTATCTGTAAATAAGTTAACTACTTCTTCTTCTAATGCTGCACTAAGAGTTAATATTTTAAATGTTGAACCTGGCTCAAAAGTCATCCATATTGGTAAATTACGATTTATAATTTCTTCATTATAATTTTGATATTCATTAGAATCAAATGAAGGTTTAGAAGATATAGCTAAAATTTCACCAGTGTTTGGATCCATAGCAAGTGCCATAGCTCCTTTAGCATCATACATATCCATTACGTTATTTAATTCATTTTCAACAGCTAGTTGAAGATTTAAATCTATGGTAAGTTCTACCGTTACTCCACTAACTGGCGCTTCGTATATTTCAGCCATTTCTAACTTATTTCCTTTGCCATCCGAAAAATATTTAATTGAGCCATTTTCACCTGTTAAATATTCATCATAATAAAGTTCTATACCTGATAAACCTTGATTATCAATTCCTACATAACCTAATGTATGCGAAAGTAAATCTTCGTATGGATAATACCTCTCATTTTCTTTAAGTAAATATATTCCATCTAATTTTAAAGAATCTATTTCATCAGCCACATCATGATCTAATCTTCTTCCTTCAGGATGAATTCTCTCCATTGAAACATTTTTATTTAAGTGCGCTAGTATGTCATCGTATGGGACATTTAATATTTCACTTATTTTTTCTGCAGCATAATTTTTATCTACTATTTGATTTGGAACTACTACTAAACTAGCTGTTGTATTATTAGTTGCTAAAATTTTTCCATTGCGATCTACTATTAATCCCCTGCTGGCTTCAATAGGTAAGTTTCTACTCCATAAGCTTTCTGCTAAAGTATTAAGCTTATCATAAGCAAACACTTGTATATAAAATACCCTAACTACTATTATTATTAAACATATCGCTATAACTGCAAGAAAAAATCTTATTCTAATATGTATATTATTAACAAACATTTTATCACCTATATAAATATATTTAAATCCAAAAGAAAAAGAAGTTTTTTTATATTAACTTCTTTTATTTAGTTTCCGTATTCATCTATTATATTTCCAACTAGTTCCTCTAATATATCTTCTATTGTAATAATTCCTATGGCTTCTTTTAATGAATTTGTTACAATAGCCATTCCTACTTTTTTCTGTAGTTTTTTAAATGCAACATTTATTTTTTTATAAAATAATCCAATTCAACTATTTTAATATTCTTAGCAACTTTTATTAAGATTTAATTCGCTAAATTAGTTCCTGTTTTTTCATTTTGCTATAAATATTATTAGCCATATTATTATATTCTCTAAATGTTAAAGCTCCATCATCGTACAAACTTTGATTAATATATAATCTATATTCTAACAATTTATATTCAATAGAAAACTTTTTTGTATCTGTTTTTATTTCTATTTTATTATCAATCATAAATTTCCTCATTTCTAATTAAAACATATTTGAACTAATACAAAAAAAACAACATCATATAAGTTGACATTATTCTTGTTCCAAATTTATCTCATTATTTTGAGATAGCAGCATATTTTTTATATAAAACTAAATCTTTTTTTAGCTACCATTTTTTAGTATATTATCATATACAATACCTGCAACTTCAAAATATTCTCCTTTATTACTTATTAAATATTGTAAATCACTTAAAAATTTTTCGTATTTCCCATCTGAAATATAAGATTTATTAATTGCATATCCTGATTTCCCAAACTTTTTAACAGCGAAATTATATGAAGCTTCAATAACATCATTTTTGGGCATGTCAGAGTGTTTCTTTATATCAAATGACATAGAAGAAATTAAATAAACTTTAATCTCCACTTTTCTATCAGATGAAGACAGTATTTTACCATATATATTTCTAGGTTCATATTCCAAAGAAGCACGATGATCTTCAATTGCCTCTTTTATTAATTGCATATCATCCTTGTTAAAGTAGTTATTTAAAAAACCATCGTTAAAAGCTCTAATGGCAGATAGTTTTTCATGGTTTTCTCTATCTATATGGCAAGCAATATCATGAAACATTATACATGTGTACAATATATCAATATCAACATTATCATTATTCAATTCAAAAGCACGTTTTAAAACATAGTTAATATGATTTATATTATGTCCACCATCATTCAGTTGATACTCATCAACAATATTTTTTTCGATATACTTTTTCAATTCTGGATTAATTTGCTTAAGCAAATTATTTATTTTCAATTCATCAAATGTTAATTCTTCTAAAAAATTATTTTTTTTCATATATTCTCCTAATTCATAAAACTTCCTAATAAATAAATATGTTTTCTACCAAAAACTATATCTTTTTTTAAATACCCATATTGCTTAGCTAAATCCCAATATGTTTCATTAATTATATTTTCTTTTTTTATATCTATCAATTCACATATTTTATTTATTTCTTTATCATCTCCATGTATTTCTAAAAAAACTCCATATGGCAGTTCATCAATGGTAACATTAATCTGTTCTATTATCCATGACAATCTATACTTTTCCATTACTTTATTATTTATTAATCCCATTACTTTCAAAACATAGTTCATATCATCTACATTTTCAATTTCAATCGTTGTCTTTTTTCGCTCAAAGTAATCATGTTTTAAACTATCATCTCGCTCTTTCAAAGTCAAAGTATTTTCATATCCATTTCTTGTTCTTATAAATATTCCATTTTTTTGAAGTTCCCCATTTTCATTATCAAATAAAGTTGTCTTTTCAAATACACCATCAATAAACACAGCATTCAAATTGCGAAATTTATTTAAAATTGTATCTATATTATCAATTTTGAATTTGATTTGTCTATCTAACATATTTACCCTCCATGTGTTACTTCTAAAAACACGTTTTCTAAAATGCTGTCTTTTATTTTATCAACAGAAATAACTTTATTAACAATGCAAGTATATGTTAACAAATTTAAAACGCTTTTATCTTTAGGAAACAGTCCAAGAATATCAGTTTTGCAATTTAATTTGTTGAGTTCTGTTTTCAAAAAACTTAATGTTTTACCTGAGTAAACACTGTCTATAATTAATACCCTTTTGTTATTCAAGTCTTTTTCAAAAAATTTCAAGTTTCCTTCTTTAGTTTTATCAATATGAAATTCCCAAAACATAATTTTATTGATATTATTTGATTCTATAAAACTATACATAAATTTATAACAACCATTAGGTATAAACAATATAACATCATAATTATTATAATTTAAAATTGATGTATCTAAATGATAAAAATCTTTTTCATAAGTATACTTTTTGTTATTTTTATTATTTTCTTCTACTATATCAAAGAAATTAGGAAATTCTTTTTTTAGTTCATTTTTAACTTTAGAAATAATTTTATTAGTACCTATTTCTTTTTCTGCTATGCTATAATATTCTAAATAAATTTTACTTTTTATAAATTTATCTATTATATCATGTTTAAGAGTTATAATTCTCTTGTCTACACCTTCTATAATCATAGAAGTAGTAATAATTGGCCCCACGGATATATGATAATTAAAATCTTTATAATAAATATGTCTTCTCAATAATATTTCTTCTATATAATTTTTAATGAGTCTCTTTTTTGTTATATCTTTTATAAATAAATAAAAAGCATAAGTAAAAATTATATTGTTATGATACATTATCTTCTTTATGTCTGTAATATCTGTAAGAAAAATTGAGGGCGGGATACATCTATATTCGTTTTTGTAATTTGTAACTTTCCATCCGTTTTCTAGTAATTCATTTTTTTCATTTTCATCTATCGTTAAGTATAATATTCCCGACCTCGCATAATCAAAATATACAACATGATTTTTAAATATTTTATTTATTTTTTTCATTATACAATTCATTAACTATACTAGAACGACTACTCAAAGAACAAAATATAGGTTTTAAACCATATTTAATATATATATCCACAAGTTCATTAGAAAAATATAAAATATCATCAAAATTTGGAGCCTTTTTGTTATGAAATGGTGTATGCTTTTTAGGTTGGAATACACTATAATCGCTTGTAATTCCAATGACTGCGAATTTTTTTAATTCCTCTATCAACTCATTAGTATCTTGCAAACCAAAAACAAAATTACTTCTTACATTTCCATATCCCATTATACTTACTGCCTCTATCATTTTTGATAAAAATTCATTATATCTTAATTTACCAGGACAAGTAGCTTCAAATATCTGTTCATTTGCTATTTCTAAATTATACTGTACTTGTTTGATTCCTAATTTTTTTACTTTTTTAAGATTAGTTAATGAATCGTGGGGTGCGATATTCAAATAAGAATCATAAGAGCTTATGTCAATAAATTTAGATAAATACTCAATCAAATCTAAACTAATTTTCCACACATCTACAGATGTTGGTAAATTACCAGCCATAAAAAATAAATGTTTATGTGGGAATTTATGCTTTTCAATTTCTAACATGGATAAATGAATTCCTTTTAAATAAAAATCTCTTGTGCTTTTCCACCACTCATGAACAGAATCAAATTGATTTATATTATTGATTGATGGTTTTATCACTTCATCATCAATACTTTTAGGATGCAAGTCGCAAAATTTACAAGCCTTATTACAATTCCAGTTATAACAACCTTCAAAAAACAAGATAGATATTCTATCTATTCCTACAATGTCTACAAAATCCTTAACTTTTAATTTTCTTCCATTTTTTTCAATATCAATTTCTTTTTCTAAAAAATCATACTTTTTTACCATTTCAATTTTAATTTGTATAGGTTTATTATTTGTACATATTAATAATTGTTCACCATCAAACTTAATTTCATAACAAGAATTTTCATTATATCTAAGCTTTACTATGCTATTAAAAGTATCATTAGAAATTAGCAATTCAGAAGGAATTAAATTAACTTCATTGGCCATATCGTAAACTTTATCACCGATTATTGTAGGTTTAGTTTTTATTTTTTTAGTCTTATAGGATTCTATACCACTAAGTTTTGTAAATAAATCAATAGGATAAAATCTAACACCATTTCTTAATATATTTATTTTAAAATCTGAAATCTTCATTTCAAATTCCCTTTAATATATTTTCGAATTTTTTCTGTTTTTTCTTCAAAATTTTTACAAAATGGGATTTCAAATAAATTTTTATGCTCTATCCACGCTTGTTTAACATTTTGATCAAATAGTTTTGCTTGTTCCACGCTTGATTTTCTGCTTTTATTAGTTTCATTATTAAATAAGTTTTCTTCAACAGAAGCAACACTTTGTAAGTGTATTACCATATTATATCTTTGTAAAATATCTTTTTCTTCGTAACTATAATTTTTTAACATTTTAATAAAGTCTATGTCATTCATATAAGCTTTACCATCCATTAATCCTCTATCTAACAGTACGATTACATTTTTCATATTTGAATTTTCTATTGTCTCAAAAATTATAGTTTCTCTTTCTAATTGGTACTTAAAAATCAAATTTTGATATACATTTACTGGTACTGAATTGTCCCACCATTTAAAGCCACTCTCTATGATTTGAGTAGATGTTTCAGCAATTACGATTACTAAAAAACCTTTATTTTCTAAATATTCTTTTACTACTTTAATTCCTTCTGTTTTGCCAGCACAAGGACCCCCAGTAAAAACTATTTTTGAAACTATATTCATATTACAAACCTCTTATCTTTATCTTATTTTTTCTGTTAATCATCTCTGTTTTTATTATTAAATAAACTTCATCAATAGTTAAATCAGATGTATCAATAAATAAATCATAATTTTACCTATTTAAAATATCTATTTGGTATAGTGAATTAAGTCGTTGTATAGTTTTTTTGAATCTCTCTTTGAATTTTTCTTTTGCATCCGAAACACTTTCAAAAGATTCATTGATTCTTTTTTTATCTTGAAAAATTCTTTTTGCAGAAACATCATCATTTGCATACAAAAATATTTTAAAGGAATTCATAACTAAAAACCATGCAATTCTTGAATCGAAAATTGTATTACAGCTATGAAGTCCAATTTTTGATATTTCTCTATCTATAAGCATATCAAATTGAGGTTTATCAGCTATAAAATCAATGAATTCATTTATTTCCATATTTCTTTCTATCGCCAACTTTCTCATTATAGTTCCTGCAGAAACTATATCAAAATTGTATTCTTCAAGAAGTAATTTAGAAATTGTTGATTTTCCAGATCCTAAAGTACCAGATATGGAAATGTTCATATCAAATTTATTGTTCATCAAACTTCTCCCATTTTTTATTATATATTAAATGATTTTTTTTTGCAAATATTTTTTTTGCAATATTATATAAACCGTTGACCGTTCTGGTTTGGTTGCTGTAAATAATAGCTCATTTACATTTATATTAACATTTGATATATTTCCACTAAATACCTCAAATTTTGATAATATGTTATTTGTATTGACGTTAAATGACGGTTTATCATAATGACTATTAACTAATGCTAGAATATCATTTATTTCTTTTTATTTTAAACTATTATAGTTAATTTCAAATGTGTTCGAGTACTTACCAGAAGGTTGCAAGAATTTTCTGCTACTTCCAAATACGTTTGGAGTCCATGACCACCTGATTTCCAGCAGTGAAGCGTCGATTCCTCTACATTTATACTTCCACTATCAAAATAAGTATCTGTAAATAAATTAACTTCTTCTTCTAATGCTGCACTAAGAGTTAATATTTTAAATGTTGAACCTGGCT